>JBMCLF010000208.1:0-3444 GCA_048615215.1 Candidatus Brevefilum sp. | reverse complement strand
CTTTTTGAGTAATCATGGGGCATTCCTTAGAGAGAAAAACATTATGCTTGAAATCCGAAATCTTACTAAAATTTACGAGGACGGCACTTTAGCCGTTGACGACGTCAGTTTCACTGTACCTGATGGTGAATTCATGGTCGTGATTGGCCTATCAGGTTCTGGCAAGTCGACGCTGTTACGATGCATCAACCGGTTGATTGACCCCACAGAGGGGGAAATTATCTGGGATGGCGTGGACCTGGCAAAACTCGAAGGTGAAGAATTGCGTAAAGCCCGCCGTAAGATCGGCATGGTTTTTCAACACTTCAACCTGGTGGATCGTTCAACAGTGATGACCAACATCTTAACCGGCCGATTGGGTTATGCAAAAACCTGGCCGACCATGCTGCACCGATTCTCTAGACAAGACCGAGAAAAAGCCTGGCAGGTACTGGAACGCATGGATATCGAAGATCAGGCCCATAAGCTTGCCAGAGAACTATCCGGAGGGCAACAGCAGCGCGTGGGGATTTCTCGAGCGCTCATGCAAGATCCAGAACTCATGTTGGCAGATGAGCCCGTCGCCAGCCTGGACCCTGTGTTAGCGCATTCAATTTTACAGCACTTGGAAAAATTGAACAAAGAGGATGGCCTGACCATCATCTGCAGCCTACACTACCTTGACCTTGTCCAGCGTTATTCAACGACAGTGATCGGTTTGAATGAAGGCAAGCTGGTTTATCAGGGCACACGTGATCAGATCCGGCGTATGAGCGATAACGAATTTAAATTAATCTACGGTGAAGAGGCAGAACGGCTCGGTGACAGCCTGGAAGGGAAAAAGGCAACATGAAAGCCAAAAAATATAAAATCTACCAGGAACAACCAAACAAACCAAGCCTTGTCCCACCCTGGTTGGCTGCGGTTCTTTCGGGAATTATCCCAGGTTTGGGACAGGCGCTTGCACGTAAACTGCGCCGTGGAATTTTGCTTTTCGTAAGTTTTGTGACCATTATTGGGTTGATGATCTGGCGCTTTCAATTAGCCGCCCCGCGTGATACTGGCCTTGTCGCCATTGTCACCAAAGCCTGGCGGCTTCAACCAATTTTAATCCTTATCAGTATTTTGATCGCGTTGCTGTATATTTGGAGCATTATTGACGCCTATCAAATTGCAAAAGCAGCTGACCAGCCAACAGCAAGAAACCCTATTATGATTTTTGTGCTGCTCCTCCTGCTCTTTTTCTTCATCGGCTGGCAAATTGGGAGGATTGATGTGTACAAATTTGTTACACAGTTCGATGATGCCTTCCCGGCTCTTTCACGTGTGCTCTGGCCCTGGGAACGGGCGATTACTTTTCCTGAAGAAACGTGGGTGGCGACAATGACCCTGGAGTCACCCTGTACGGATCCACCACCGCCACCCAGGGAACCTCTCGAAGATGAACCCTATCTTCAGGTTACGCCGACATGCGGTATGCCCACTGTTGCTGAAGAAACAGAAGAAGGCGGATCTGAAATTGTATCCGGGACCGAGTTAACGGTGGAAGGACATAACTTCATCCCGGATGAGGAGGTAGCGCTCTGGTGGCGCGATCCCGCTGGATCTCAATTCAGGCAGCGTGAGGAAGGCTCAGCTGTAGTCGTAATTCCGGATGAGGATGGCTTTTTCGAAGTGACTGTTACCTGGCCTTACCGCATCGTCCCGCCTTCCTATCGTGAGGAAGTCTCTGAGTGGGAAATCCAGGGACGCCAGATTACCTCGGTTGGCGATTGGGAATTCAGTGAAGAGTTGAAGCTTGCCATTGAGAAAATGATTGAAACGATCTTCATCGGCATGATGGCGACCTTTTTTGGGATTGTGCTCGCCTTGCCCTTCAGCTTCCTGGCCGCACGCAACCTGATGAATATCAATGCTGTAACACTCGGTTTGTACTATTTAATTAGGGGTATCCTCAACATTATTCGCTCAATTGAGCCGCTGATTTGGGCGATTATTGCTGTGATCATCGTCGGTCTTGGCCCATGGGCCGGTATTTTGGCGCTGACCATCCACTCCATTGCTGCATTGGGCAAGCTCTATTCCGAGGCGATTGAATCGATCGATCCCGGGCCCATTGAAGCCGTTCAGGCAACCGGCGCTAACTGGTTCCAGATCGTGATGTATGCCGTAGTGCCGCAGATCATTCCGCCGTTTGTGTCCTTTACGATCTACCGATGGGATATCAACATCCGCATGTCAACGGTAATTGGCCTCGTCGGCGGTGGTGGTATCGGCTATCTGCTCACGCAATGGATCCGTAACCTGGACTACAGCGCAGCGGGTATCGCCGTGTGGTTCATCGCTATTACTGTGGCTGTTCTAGACTACGTCAGTGCAGAAATTCGCGAACGATTTGTGTAACCACAATCATTCAAAAATCAGGGCTCCCGCTTGGACGGGAGCCCTTAAATTTTAAGCTGTCTGCATTTATTTTAGGAAAATTATACAAGAGATTACAGCATGTACGTCGATCTTTGCTGTATAATTGCTGCATTATCTGATTATTTATTAGCAAAGGTCATTATGCTTAACATTTCAATCGATAGCTGCGCTGATCTCAGCCAGCACCTGATTGACGCGCACAGACTGCGTATGATCTCCTTGCATGTTTTGGTCAACGGTAAAGACCATCACGATAACGATCTGACACTCTTCCAATTATTCTCAAATGTCGAGAAGACAGGCGAGCTCCCAAAGACGGCTGCGCCATCTGTAAACGAATTCACTGATTTTTTTGATATGAGTGAACAGAATATCTACATTGGTCTTTCCTCGCATCTTTCTGCAACAATGCAAAATGCCTCGCTTGCTGCGAAACAACTTGAAAAAACCAATTTGTTCCTCATTGATTCCCTCAACCTCTCTACCGGTATCGGCCTTCTGGCGCTCAAGGCCGCCGATTTACGGGATGCTGGGCATTCTGCCCTGGAAATCAAGGAAGAAATTGAGAAAGCCCGTCAATTGGTCAGGACAGCTTTTGTGATTGATACAATGGAATACCTCCACAAAGGTGGGCGCTGCACCGGTTTGCAAGCATTTGTTGGGAGCATGCTGCAAATTCGACCTGTCATTCACGTTTTACCAAATGGCAAGCTGGGTGTACTGGAAAAGTTACGCGGCAGCCGTAAGAAAGCCCTGGATGCTCTTATTGACCGGTTTAAATCAGATTTGCCAGAAATTGATCTGACCCGGGTGTTCGTCACCCATACGGGCTGTGATGAGGATGCGGATTATCTCGTCAACCAATTACAAGGTCTGGCGCCAATTGAAAATGTTTACATAACCCTTGCAGGCGCGACCATCGCCAGTCATTGCGGACCGGATACGATTGGCGTTCTGTATCTAAAACTATAAATCTCAGATCAATGTATGAATGAATATTGAGGTGGAACATTTCTTCTGCCTCAAATTTTTATGCTAATA
>JBMCLF010000207.1:0-3447 GCA_048615215.1 Candidatus Brevefilum sp. | reverse complement strand
TGGTTCGGGGTCGGTCACATCCAGGGCAGCATACCCGATCTGACCGGAATTAAGCGCTTTCACCAGCGCGTTGGTGTCCACGATGGCCCCGCGTGCGGTGTTGATCAGCACGGCGTTGGGCTTCATCATCTCAAATTGCGGCGCGCCGATCATGCTCTGGCTGTCCTCATTGAGGGAGACGTGCAGGCTGACGAAATCCGACTGTGCCAATAATTCTGGCAAGGAAGCCGGTATCATGCGCAGTTCGGATTCTGCTTCAGGCACGGGTGAGCGGTTGACGTACAGCACGCGCATGTCGAATCCATGGGCGCGGCGGGCCATGGCCTGGCCGATGCGGCCCATGCCGATGATGCCTAAGGTAGCGCCGTGGATTTCTTTGCCAAGCAGCTTGGTCAGCTCCCATGTTTGCCAGTGCCCCTCACGGGCGTAATCGATGGCCTCACCCAGGCGGCGTGCTGCGGCCATCAACAGGGCAAAGGCCAGGTCGGCTGTGGCATCGGTCAGCAGGTCAGGGGTGTGACCGACGGAGATGTTACGTTCTCGGGCAGCATCGAGATCGATATTATCCACCCCGACGGCCACCTGGCTGATCACTTGCAGGTTCTGTGCGTTTTCAATAACAGCCCTATCGACGGGGTCTGTCAACAATGTGATCAGTCCGTCCACGGTGCGGGTTTTTTCCAGCAGGACATCGTGAGGTGGCGGCGTCTCCTCCGGCCAGTATTCAGCCTGGCAGAAGGCATTTAATTTTTCTTCAGCGTCCGGCGTGAGGTGACGGGTGACAAAGACTTTAAAAGGCATACAGCCATCTCCTAGGGTGTTATCATGTTGGTTTGTTTTGTAATTGTATCTTTAAACTGAAGGGGGAACAAAAAACCCTTTTCTCCTCACCCCTTGCTGGCTACTTCTACTCTAAGCTAAAAGCATCATACACCCTGTTGGTTTGTGACTTAATTCACATTGACAAATGATCATGCCGCAGATAGGATAATCAAGATGAAAAATAAAGAGACGTTCTCATACAATGATTTTCATCTTGTCGCTGCAGAATGACCTTTTTAGAAGGGACATGTTATGATGTTACCTATGATGAATAAAAAAACCTCCCGGAAAATCCTGTGGCGGATGCTCGTAATTATCGGGATAATGCTGCCCCTCGCGCTGATCACACAGCCTGTTGAGGCATCGTCACAAGCAGATGAAATTAATATTTATTTCTTCTGGGGTGAGGGCTGTCCCCATTGTGCTTCAGCCAAGCCCGTCCTTGAAGCCATGGCAGCAGAGGATCCCCGAATAAATTATTTTGATTTTGAGGTTTACCATCATCCCGAAAATGGGGATTTGTATTTGGCGTTTGGCGATGCTTATGAGATTGAACCACGATACATCCCCGGAACTTTTATCGGTGAACGCTATTGGGAGGGTTATTCACAAGCCATCCGGGAGGAGATCGAAGATTATGTCTCCCAATGCATGCAGGAAGGATGTGAAGACCTGGGAAGGCCTGTTCTTCAGCAATTTCGGCCAGATTTAATTGAGGCTGTGGGAGAATCCACTTCCGCACCCACACCCACATCAACACAGCAAACGCCAACACAATCCCCGACCACGACTCCAGAAGAAGCGACACCTACCCAGCAAACGCAAACTCCAACCGCGACGCCAGAACCAACTGCCACCCCGGCGGTTGAACCAACAGAAGAAGATGAAACTTCTGATGGAAGGTCAATTTCATTACCTTTCTTTGGGACAGTCAATCTATCTGATCGTTCTTTACTGGTCAGTACCCTGTTGATTTCTTTTGTGGACGGATTCAACCCCTGTTCAATTTGGGTTCTCTCGATGCTGCTGGCTATTACGCTCAATACCCGATCACGTAAAAAGGTGATGATCATCGGCCTGGTGTTCATTTTTGTCACCGGCCTGATCTACGCCTTATTTATTGGCGGGCTTTTTACAATCCTGCGAGTGGTGAAATTTATCGGCTGGATTCAGGTGATCGTCTCAATTGTGGCCTTATTTTTTGGGCTGATCAATATCAAAGATTATTTTTGGTATAAGGAAGGCCTGTCCTTCACCATCAGTGACGAAAAGAAACCTGGCATTTACAAGGGCATCCGGCGGGTTCTGAATGCAGATGAATCGATTTGGATGCTGATCGGCAGTACGATTGTGCTGGCGGCTGGCGTTTCCCTGGTCGAGTTCTCCTGTACGGCCGGGTTCCCGGTTTTGTGGACCAACCTGCTGAATGCGCAGGATGTATCTAGTATGGCCTTTGTGGTGTACCTGCTGGTATATATGATTATTTATCAGATTGATGAATTGGGGATCTTCCTGGTATCGGTATTTACCTTGCGGAAGACCAAACTCGAAGAAAAACACGGCCGGGTCCTCAAACTATTGGGAGGTATGTTGATGCTGACGTTGGCTGCAGTGATGATTATTAACCCGGCTATAATGAACGACCTGACCCATGCATTGATTATTTTCGGCATCGCCTTTGGGTTGACCGGTTTGGTATTGCTGGTTCACAGGGTGGTTTTGCCAAAATTTAATGTCCGGATTGGATCACAAGACTAGGCGTTTTCGGCGAGTATTCCTGAATTGCTTCATTGGGATAAAGATACCTTTATTTTGAGGAAAATAAGCTAAAAGGCCATTCTTTATTCTTGAATTTAAAAATTCCCAAAAATTTTCAGCCACGTTTCTCTATTATGGCGAACGAATTTCCCAATTCACATATCAACTTGATGACTTTTACCTGTATTTTCTAAAAAATTCCTTGATTTTTTACCCTTAAATCTACTATAACAGTAAAAAGACAAGGAGCATCCATGACAGAACAGACGATTTCCCTGGAAGAGCGCATCCGGTATGTCCTGCCAGATGTCGAAATTCAATCGATAGAGATTCACCAGGAAGGGTTGGTGAACGATGTGGTGATCGTCAACAATGCCTGGGTGGTTCGTTTTACAAGAACGGAATTCGCCAGGGAATTGATGGATATGGAATACCGGCTTTTGTCTTTGTTGGCACCCCAATTGTCCTTGTCGATCCCCAGGCCGGAAAAAATCGATCCAGACGTGTTGGTTTACCCGCATCTCAAGGGGCAGGATTTTGTTCGAGAAATCTGGGCGAGAGCCGCAGCCGAAAAGCAGCAGTTCCTGGCTGACCAGTTGGGGAAGTTTCTTTCAGAACTGCATGGCCTTTCAACAACTGAATTGGATTGGGAAATCCCCCACACCCTGGCGCCGGTCACCCGTGATACCTGGGCCGATATCTATGAGAGGCTGTTGGAAAAGGTTCAGCCTTTAATGCTCCTGCATCAGGTTGATTGGATGGAGTCCCTGTTCGAAATGCCGTTAACATCTGGAGGGTTTTTTGATTTTGAGCCGGTAATAATTCATGGCGACCTGGCCCCCTATCACATCTTATATTCACCTGAGG
>JBMCLF010000206.1:0-3465 GCA_048615215.1 Candidatus Brevefilum sp. | reverse complement strand
ATCATGCCCACCCTTGCGCGCTGGGAACTTGAAATGCATGAGCGCGCAGAAGAAGGCAAGCCTCTCACGGCAGAGGTCATGAGCGATGTCTGTGCAGATTTCTTCTCCGAAGGTTATGGCGAAGAAACAGATTTTGACCGTGATCAAATTGGTATCACGTGGGCACAATTCCAGCATATGTACATGAACTTTTACGTGTACCAATATGCCACTGGCATCTCCGCTGCCCATGCCCTTGCCAAAGGCGTCTGTGATGGCGGAGAGGATGAAGTGGATCAATATCTTTCTTTCCTCAAAGCCGGCTCTTCCGTTTATCCCCTGGATGCGCTTAAAGCCGCCGGCGTGGACATGACTTCCCCTGAGCCGGTCAATAAAGCGTTTGAAGTCATGGCAAAATATGTAGATCGCCTTGAGGAATTGGTTGAATCAGGCGAAATTTAAAATCTGAGGTTTACAAAGGAGCGTCTAAACTTTTTTGGATGCTCCTTCTGTTATTTTTGAGTTCTTAGCTAGTTTTTAGAGGCGACACTAGATTTCTAGCGTCCCATTTTGGGCCTGATCTCGTTGCACCCTCTTGATTTACCAATCAATCCCGGTTAATTCACACGATAAATCCCATAATTGATTGGCCAGGTCCTTCCGGTGGGCTTTTCGGCTGGCACTGATAAGCTTACAGTTTTTGTAATAGATTCCCTTTGAGAGATCAATTTGGTCTTCTCCAGCCAGGTAAAGGATCGTTCTTGCAGGAACCTCAGGCGGGGTCCCTTTTTTACGTCGGATACGCCAAACCAAATCAGATAAGCCATTGCTCCCTTTTGAGGCAATGGCCGTGTTGACCAATCCAGGATCTACCGCAAAAGCGATGATTCGGTCCTCTCTGCTATTGAGCGCATGTGTGAATAAAATATTGCAGAGTTTGGAGCGTTTATAAGCCAGCAAGCCAAGATACGGTTTAGGATCTATTATGCGCCGGAGATTAAGGGGCGTTGATCTGTGAGAATAAGAACTGACGGTGATCACTTTCCCTGGATCTGCTTGTTGGAGCATACCCATGACCTCGTGGGTTAAGAGGAACGCAGAAAGATGATTCACAGCAAAGGTTTTTTCAATGTCATCTACCGTCACCTGCTTTTTCTCTAAATAAATACCTGCGTTGTTGATCAAAACATCCAGCCGCGAAAAACCATTTGCATTTAATACTCTGTGAATTGCTTTACCCAGAGAGATAATCTGATCCTGCACGGCTAGATCTGACAATAGAAAAACTGCCTTTCCCTTTGGCGTTCCAGCAGAAACCCTCACATAAGCATTCTGATTACGAACTTCTAATCGTCCCACCCCGATCACAAATGCCCCCGCATGAACTAATGCTTTTACAGTTGCCAATCCAATACCGGAGGTAGCCCCGGTAACAACAACAGATGTGTCGGAAAAATCATTATCCATAATAGACCGCCATTTCCTGCCGAATCGAAAACCGATTATTAGGATTATAATACTTAGGAACCCAATAATTTTCAGGAAAAACCATGGATTCCTCCTACACGATCATCACAGGCGCTCTGGGCGGTCTGGGCTGCGCATTTGCGTATGAATGTGCCAGTGAGGGCACAAACCTCATTCTGGTCGATCGACCACCAGATGGCAGCCCTTTAGTTGATTACCTCTCAGAGCATTTCCCAGTTGACCTTCAATATTTTGCTTGTGATCTGGCTGATCTAGAGGCTCGTTCAGATCTTTTTAATAAATTGGAAAACAAAAACCTTCATTATAGTGGACTGATCAATATTGTGGGCCAGGAGATCGAGGGGAAATTTTTGGAACGTCAACGGGATGAGGTTCTTTACATGCTCCATCTTAACATCGAAGCGATGATCGATCTCTCATTGTTCGCCTTAAACCGGCTTGATCCCAGCCAAAAATTTTTACTCATCAATGTCGCTTCGCTGGCTGGATTTTTTCCAATCCCTTATAAAACAGTTTACTCATCAACAAAAAGGCTGATTATTAATTTCTCTCAGGCACTGCGTGAGGAAATTAGAGATTTTGGAACCGTCACCGTGCTTTGCCCAGGCGGCTTGCCAACCAATCCCGAAGCAATGAAAAAGATCTTTCTACAGGGTTTTTGGGGAAAGATCACAGCACACGATACTCACCATGTTGTCAGACGTACATTGAAAAAAGCACGGCGAAATGTACCTGTATTTATACCCGGAACAGCAAACAATATTTTGGTATTCCTCGCCAGGTTCATACCTGCCAGTTGGACGGCGAGGTTTCTTTCAAAACGATGGGAATCCAAAAAAAATCAGCTGGATTTTTGGCAAACTTTGCATGGGGCTAAGAAGAATTAAGTCCTGCCACCATTTCACCGGGAGAAGTGTTCAAACGTCCTGTTGTCAAATAACTACTGAAATTTATTAATATTAATAAATTCTTTTAGAAATTAAACAATTATTTGACAAAAAGTGTTTGCACGATTTACCCATTTTCGACTATACTTATAGACGGATTTACCACATTCATTCCTTACCTACATGAAGGAGTAGACATGAAACGAATTACCTATCTCTTGATCGCCCTGGTCGTGATCGCCAGCCTAGGTCTAACGGGCTGCGGCGAAGCCGAACTGGGCACCGAAGAAAACCCAATTATTTGGGCGCTGGTTCCCTCAGGCGAAACGGAAGCAGTGTTATCTGGTTTTGATGGCGTGGCCGACTACCTCTATGAAGAAACCGGCCTGGTCATCGATCCTTTTGTTGCTACTGAGTATGCTGGCGTGATCGAAGCACTATCCGCCGACCCGCCAAACGCTCATATGGCTTCACTGGCGACCTTCTCGTATATGGTTGCATCAGCCCGCGACGTTGCGGACGTTGCCCTGGTTGCCGAACGTTATGGCAGCCCGTCCTATAACGGCCAGATCTTTGTGCGTGCCGACAGTGATATTACCTCCGTGGAAGACCTGGCAGGAAAAACCTTCTGCCGCCCTGACCCATTAAGCACCTCCGGCTGGATCATCCCCAGCATTACCATTCAGTCCTACGGCCTCGACCCCGATACAGACCTGGCTGAGATTGTCGATGCCGGCGGACATGAAGGCGCTGTACTTGGTGTGTACAATGGTGACTGCGATGCAGGTTCCTCCTATGTGGACGCCCGCTCTGGCATGGAAGATGATTACGATGACATCATGGATGTCCTGCGAGTGATTGAGGTCTCGGTTGACATACCCAATGATGGGGTTCAATTCCATCCTTCCGTTTCTGACGAAATTCGTGATCCGATCGTCGAAGCCATGTTGACCATTCATGAATCGGAAGAGGGCCTGGCAGCCATGGAAGAAGCTTACGAATGGACCAAGCTTGTCGCAAAAGACGACACATTCTATGATCCCTTCCGGCAGGTTCTTGATGCTGCGGGTGTGGATGTTGAATCCTTCCTCGCTGAGTAAAAAGCCAAATT
>JBMCLF010000205.1:0-3490 GCA_048615215.1 Candidatus Brevefilum sp. | reverse complement strand
ATCGTTTCACCCACCACCATGGATAAATCTTCTTGATAAGGTGCGAGCGCCTGGTTGACCAAGTCAGCGACTTCGGGGTCGGGATCTATTTTGGCTTCTACCTCAATTAATTGGTGCCGGTAATCGGCGACACGTCCTTCCTCAATTTCCAGGTCTAACCGGCCTAAAAAGGAGCCATGGCTTCCGGATTGGATTATCAATGTTTTCCCCTGGAGGACGGGTTTATACAGCCGATGATGGGTGTGACCGCTCAGGCAAACATCGACACCCTGTACCTCCGACAACAGCTTCATATCTTGAGGAAACCCGAGGTGGGAGATGAGTATCACCAGGTCGACCTTTTCTTCGAGGCGAAGAACATTGATGATGGAGGGGAGTTCTTCTCGACCCAGGGTGAAGCGGAGCCCTTCGCTAAAGGGAGGCGGCATGATCTTATCGATAATATTGGAGGCGATGCCCACGAGACCGATCCTTAACCCTCCGATTTCCTTGACGGAGTATGGCGGAAAGAATCGCTCTCCGGTTGACTTGTCATAAACATTTATTGCCAGCATCGGATAGCTTAGTTTTTCTGCGCGCTGCTTGAAGACCTCCGGGCTATACGCAAATTCCCAATGGGCTGTCATGGCATCGAGTCCTTGTGCATTTAAGATAGGGATCAAAGCCTCTCCCTGTGTCTTCTGGGCTGGATAGGTGCCGTGGATAGTATCACCGCAGTCGCAAAAGAGTGTGCGCCCCTCGTTCTCGGCGCGAATCTTTTTTACAATTGTGGCAATGCGTGCATGCCCTCCCGCAGGACGGTAGACTGCCTGACCAGCCTGCCAGAACATTTCCTGGTGCAGGTCACAATAGGCATGACTATCGTTCAGTTGAATGATGGTGAGTGAATTTCTGTTCATTGTCATTATAAAAAGGACCTCCAGCCGGGGTCTTCCATCATTGGTTGAAAAAATATGATGTAAGGTCCCCGGATAAGATGGGCCACCACGCCAGCATCATGGATTTTTTTAATGTCATGGTTCACTAGAACTTTTGCAAAACCTAACTGGGCCAGTTCCGTAGCGTCCCATTCGCTGTGAATAATATATTCAGGCGGGCTTGGCTTGGCATCCAGTGTTTTAAATTGGGGTTTCGGGTTCCTCGGCGGGTTGGCTCCGAATGTTTGCAGGATTTCTGCCATTGACGCCGGGTCAAGCATAAAGCTGCCCAAGGCACCGACCCCGATTTGTTTTAAAATCATGTACCCGAGAAAACCAGTTGAATCAGACAAAGCTTCCATTGTTTCGATTGCGCCTTCTTCAAATGCTTTCTCACTCCCTGGAATCACCGTATGTTCGGCAATGGCAACGCAGCGCTGTGGGCTGGCGAAGCGGACAAAATCTTTTTCCTTTATCATATCGGTACCGAGATCAGCGATTTGTCCCATCGATCGAATTGGTGCCATTTTGGCTTTGACAACGGCGTAAACCGGCTCCCATGGGCCTTCCACAACCATCTTCATGCAACTCATACATAGCTCGAAGAATCGGTCGTATTGTTGTTCATGAAATTCGTCATGATCTTTCCAATGTTTCCACATCGTGTACTGGTAGTTGCGGATAGGGTTCAGTTCTTCTTCCATGTGAATGCTGCCTCCCCCATATCTACCTGCAAGAGGTAAAATGCCTGTTTGGATATTTGACATAAAACCCACAAATCCCGGGTGTGTGGCAGTGGTGATACAAACCCGGGGACCCACTTTGTTCATTAGGTTGAAACTTTCTTCATTGTTCAGAACTTTAGACATATTCAGGGCAAGGTAAATGGGGGAATCCGTTGTATTTTCACTTATCATTCTAAACCTCCGTATTTTTATTCCTTCTATCTCATTACAGCTCTTTTTGTGTGGCTGGCTAAAAAGACGACTTGACCCCGGAATTCGCTTCAATAAATCAAACCGCCCCATCTTTATTTTGGATATTACAAACCGGTTCGTTCTATCCAATACAGAACGATAAAAATGAGGATTGCCGCTGGGATGACAATTACCCAATCATTGACTTTGAATAAGTGCGGGAATGTCAGATCGCCAAAATCGCCTTTCTTCAGAATGCCCTGACTGAGTTGCGGGTAAAATGCAGCAAAAAGGCCGGAACCAAGTAAAATTCCCGCCAATCCTCCGACCAGGGCGTCCAGCGCGCCATTACCGATAGCGCCTGCAATGGTGCCAGGACAATAGCCCAATATTGCAAATCCTATTCCAAAAATTAATCCACCAATAATGCTCTTACCCACAGAGCCTGATTTGGGATCAATTTCCACCCAACCCAAGGTCTTCATCGTATAGATACCGATCATTCCGGTTAAAATCGCGGAAAGCATGATTTTTAGGACGGTGAAGTCGTTGAGCAGCAGTTGCCCGATAATTACGTCATATTTTGTCACCCCCCCTTTCTGAAGCAAAAAGCCGAACGCAATACCGAATGCCAATCCCCAAAGCAGGGGCAATGTATCTTTCTTTGGTGAGGGAGTCTGCACTCGCTCACTCATCGATTTGTGTATTTTCATGTGAGCCTCCTGTTAGCCGATTAAGGTGAAGATGATATACGCCGTTAGAATGCCACCAATGAAAAAACATATTGCCGAAATCCAGCTTGAAACGGCAAGCTGTAGCGTTCCGCTGATACCATGCCCGCTGGTGCATCCGTCTGCCCAGCGTGCACCAAAACCAATACAAACACCACCAACCAGCGCTACGACGACTCGCAGGTAAGGATTGCCGCCAAAAGCGGATGCCCATAGCGAAGGAACCCACTGCAAGCCAAAATCACCGGACAATAGTGCCGAAATTAGCGAGCCGATGATAATGCCCACTACCAGCATCCATTGCCAGTCCACGCCAAGCCCGATCTTCTGGTAGTAAGGCTTCAAATCTACTTTCTTCCCCGAAAATAATTTTTCGATCATACCGCTGGCCTTGGCAAAGCTTGTTGAACTTGCAAGTGGTTTTCTGGAAATGAGAAAGGTGAACCAGCTCAAGATGCCGATGCCAACCCCAACTGCATAAGGCGACCAGCGCACTGTCGTTAAGAATTCCATCCGTTTACCCTCCATAGATTAATTATTTTTCCAATGATTTTTAACATTGTTATGGATGGTGCCCGCTCATCCACCAGTACAAAACTGTTGCTAGCCGTGATCATATCGTGCAATTCCTCGGTAGAAATCAACTCGGGCTGGGGTTAATCTAAGCTGCATGTGAATCCTCCTTTTGTTTCTGGATCTATAAATAGAGAAAGTAAAACACGGGCACGACAACTGCAATAAAAAGCAAGGTCATTCCGCCGCCGGCCTTTAAATAGTCTGCAGTACGATATCCGCCGGAAGACATCAGCATTGCATTAACCTGGTGGGTGGGCAGAATAAAGGAATTTGCGGCGCATACCGCCGCCATTAATGCCAGGGGACGGGGATCGAGCCCGCCAATTTGCGCGATGCTTATGACCAGTGG
>JBMCLF010000204.1:0-3513 GCA_048615215.1 Candidatus Brevefilum sp. | reverse complement strand
GACGAAAAACCCAGGAAGAAATCAAACGCATTCGAACCGCTATCCACTCTACACTCGAAATCTATGAACTTGCCTTCTCAAAAATTCATCAGGGTATGACAGAAATCGAGGTCGCTAGCCTGATGCAGGCTGAAGTTAAAAGACGCGGCTTGGGCTATGCCTGGTCTCAACAAAACAACCCTGCTGTCAATTCAGGGCCGGATTCACCCGTGGGGCACAATGCCCCTACGGAGATCAAAATAGAACCGGGGCACCTGCTTCATTTCGATTTCGGCGTCAAGGAAACAGACTACTGTGCCGACATTCAACGGATGGTCTATTTCCTCAAGGCTGGAGAGGAGACCTCCCCAGAACCAGTACAGAAGGGCTTTGACACTGTGGTTCACGCAATTAAAACCGCTTTTGACCTGATCCAACCTGGTGTGCCGGGAGTCGAGATTGATGCTGCCGCCAGGGCGATTGTGACAGATGCGGGTTACCCGGAATACAAATACGCCACCGGGCACCAGCTGGGACGGCTGGCGCATGATGGCGGCGCTCTGCTTGGCCCGGCCTGGGATCGTTATGGAAAAACCCCCTACCTGCCAATTGAAGCGGGACAGGTTTTCACCATCGAACCGGGTTTGATGGTGCCGGGATATGGCTATGTGGGTTTGGAGGAAGATGTTCTCGTCACCGAAAATGGCGCAGAATTCCTCTCACCACCTCAAACGGAATTGATCCTCAAATAACGCACAGATTAGCGAAAAAGGAATTTATAATGATCCGCTTTTTTGTTGTGGTTCGGTTTTTTCCACTTGCCTTGAAATTCCAAAAGTTTTCGCCTATACCTCACCCTTTTTCTACTCCGAAAAAAAATAACGACGCTTTAAACAATGTCGCTATTCTTTTTCCTAACGAAATGAGTTTGTCTTATGGTCTATTCAGTCTTTGCGACTTGTTTACGCTTCGAGAATCTCCACCGATTCAATCGTCACTGATGGCGCATTTTGATCTGATGGATCGCGCGGCGGGATTGCGTAAACCACATCCATTCCATTCTCGACCTCACCGAACACGCTGTGCTTGCCATTCAACCAGGGTGTTGGTACATGAGTGATGAAAAATTGCGATCCTGTGGTGTCCGGACCGGCATTAGCCATCGAGACAATCCCGGGCTTATTGTGCTTTAGATCCTCGTGGATTTCATCCTTAAAGGTATACCCCGGGCCGCCGGTGCCGGTGCCTGTGGGATCGCCTGTTTGAGCCATGAAATTCATAATCACGCGATGGAAAATCACGCCATCATAAAAGCCCTCTTTGGCTAAGAACACAAAGTTATTAACCGTTTTTGGGGTTTTCTCCTCAAATAAGTTGATCTTGATATCACCTTTTTCGGTGTGCAGTATCGCCTTGTAATCTTTATCCGTATCGATGATCATCTCGGGGGGAGTTGACCATTGCTGTCGCTTATTCGCCATAATTTCCTCTCTACTTTATTTGATTCATTCAGTCAACAATTTCGTACAGTTCAACCAGGACACCGCTGGCGGATTTTGGATGGATAAAAGCCATCTTTCGCCCCGGGAGTTCAATGGGCTTTTCATTAATCAGTCGAACACCCTTTTCTTCCAAATCAGCGAGCTTGGCATCGATATCATCTACTTCCATGCACAGGTGATGCATACCCTCCCCGCGTTTTTCCAGGTATTTTGCCAGGCCGGTTTTAGGGTCTGTCGGCTCAACCAGTTCAACTTCCCCTTCACCCACGGGCATAAAAGCGACTTTTGACGCTTGGGTGGGAACATCTTCTATATGATCCAATGAAAGCCCCAGTTGATCGCGCCAGAATTCGAGCGCAGCCTCAATATCTTCTACAAGGATGGCGACATGGTTGATTTTTTTAATTTCTGACATCTTTTCCTCAATTAAATAAACGATGGTGGATGGTATTGTCCCCAAACATCCCGCAATACGCCGCAGATCTCGCCCAGGGTGACCTGGTTTTCTGCACATTCTACAAACAGGGGCATCAGAGCACCTTCATTGCGTGCAGCATTTTCGAGTTGGGAGAGACACTGGTTTACTTTCTCCTGATCCCGGTTTTCTCTCAGGGCTGCCAGCTGCTGTTTTTGATTCTCCTCAACCTCCGGATCCACTTTGAGCGCTTCGAGCTCAATATCTTCATCAATTTGATATTTATTCACACCGACAACAATATCTTCACCCTTTTCTACCGCCCGTTGGAAACGATAAGCCGCTTCTTGAATTTCTTGCTGCATGAATCCATTTTTTATGGCATTCAGCGCACCGCCCATGGCGTCAATTTTCTCGATATACGCACTGGCTTTAGCCTCAATCTGGTCAGTCAGGGATTCAATCACATAAGATCCAGCCAGAGGATCCACGGTATCCGCCACACCGGACTCATGGGCAATGATCTGCTGAGTCCGCAGCGCTAAACGCACGGACTGCTCCGTGGGAAGCCAAAGTGCTTCGTCCATGCTGTTGGTATGCAGAGATTGCGTTCCACCGAATACCGCAGCAAGGGCTTGCAGGGTTACCCGGACGATGTTATTCTGAGGTTGTTGGGCTGTTAGTGTAGACCCTGCTGTTTGCGTGTGAAAACGCAGTCGGCAGGATTTATCATCCTGTGCCCCAAAGCGTTCTTTCATGATCCGTGCATATAACCGCCGCGCCGCCCGAAACTTCGCAATTTCCTCAAGAAAGTTATTATGGGCGTTGAAGAAGAAAGAAAGCTGGTTAACAAAATCATCCACCGCCATGCCCGTATCAATCGCCGCCTGGATGTACGCAATGGCGTTTGCCAATGTAAAGGCAACTTCCTGCGCGGCCGTCGATCCCGCCTCCCGGATATGATAGCCAGAGATGCTGATCGTATTCCAGCGAGGGATATTGTCTTTGCAATATTCAAATACATCTGTAATCAGGCGCATGGATGGTTCTGGAGGGAAAATATAAGTCCCGCGCGCCACATATTCCTTTAAAATATCATTCTGGATTGTGCCTCGCAGCTGCTTGAGCGCTACGCCCTGCTTCTTTGCAACAGCAACATAGAATGCAAGTAAAATCGCTGCTGGTGCATTAATGGTCATGCTGGTGGAGACCTTATCAAGGGGAATACCTTTGAAGAGGGTTTCCATGTCTGCCATTGAGGAAATCGAAACGCCCACCTTTCCAACCTCACCCTGTGCGAGGGCGTCATCGGCATCATAACCGATTTGGGTTGGAAGGTCAAAGGCCACCGAAAGCCCCGTTTGACCCTGGTCAAGCAGGTAGCGATAACGCGCATTGGATTCTTCCGCAGTTGCATACCCTGCGTACTGGCGCATGGTCCAAAGCCGGCCGCGGTACATCGTGGGCTGAACACCGCGTGTAAACGGGTACTCACCCGGAAATCCCAGCGCTTCCAGATAATTTTGTGTTTCAGGGGGAAGCATTATCGGCGGCAATGGAAAACCAGAAGAGGTCTTAAACTCTTCCTTTCGTTCAGGGAAACGATTGACCAGGGGG
>JBMCLF010000203.1:0-3542 GCA_048615215.1 Candidatus Brevefilum sp. | reverse complement strand
TCCAAGTGCCCTACAGGGATGTAAAAGCCATGCCCCGGTTCCACTGCCAGGGAAATGCCTACCAGTTTGGCTTTCATCACATTGGCGTCAGTGGTTTCAGTATCAATGGCGATCAATTCCGCCTTATCCAAAATCTCACGCAATCCATTCAACCCTTCCAGTGTGTTAACCAGTGTGGTCTCAATCGTCGCAGGAGATTCCACGTCAAGAAATTTGGTATCGCCATCCGGGAATAAGCCCATCTGCTGGCCTTGAGGCATGACCGGATGCATTTTGCTCATCAGCGAATTAAGCTGTTCTGTCAATGTGCGGAATTCCAGTTCCCGAAAAAGATCCTCCACTGCCTTGGGATTGAAGCGGTCGATTCGCGCCTGCTCCAGGTCCAGTTCGACTTCCAGATCCGTCACAATTTGAGAGAGCTTACGGCTGAGGTAGGCGACTTCTTTACTGCCCTCCAGAGCGGATTTTGCCCGGCCGCTGATCTGGTCTATGTTCTCAAAGATTCCATCCAGAGTATCATATTCTTCTAATAATTTCGTGGCCGTTTTTTCCCCAATCCCCCGCACACCCGGAATATTATCCGAGGAATCGCCGCACAGAGCCTTAAAATCGACCACCTTCTCCGGCAAGACACCTAACTTCGCCTTGACATCCTCCGGGAAATAATCCTTTGCATCAGAAAGACGAAATCCGGCCAGATTCACCACCACCTGATCCGTGACCAGCTGCAGCAAGTCCTTATCGCCGGTGATGATCTTGACCCCCAATCCCTTCTCTTCTGCAGCCCAGCGCGCCACACTGCCCAGGACATCATCCGCTTCGTAGTTCTCCATCTCCAAACGGGGGATATTGAAAGCATCCACAATTTCTCGCATGCGCTCCACCTGAGAACGCAGGTCGTCTGGCATCTTGGCCCGTGTGCTCTTGTAATCCTCATACATTTCATGGCGAAAAGTCTTACCTTTGTCAAAAACCACGGCCAGGTAATCCGGGTTTTCTTGTTCGAAAATCCGCAGCAGGATGCTTGTGAAACCGTAAACGCCCGCGGTGGGTTCGCCGCTGCTGGTTGTGAACGCATTTGTGCGGGTACCGCCTGCTGTGAGGGCATAATACGCCCGATAGGCAAGGCCGTGTCCATCTATGAGATACAAAACTGGAGGCATTGTTTTCCTTTTCGCTATTGAACAACTCAGGACGTTATTATTTTAACCGCAAGCGGGTTGAAATAAAAGTTCATCGTAGTTATACACACAAAGCAGACCGCGCGGCAAACCCCTCAAACAAAACAAGGCTGCTGAAGGATCAGACAGCCTTGTTGATTACAGTCAATGAATAACCATCAGTCATCAATGTCTTTGATGATCTCATGGATCCTGTCCATTACATCTTCAGTAAGCTGGTTTTTAATCTCGCCCGCTTTCATATTCTCTTCCACCTGAGAAACCTTGCTCGCGCCAGTGATCACTGTGCTGACATTGGGGTTCTTAAGCACCCAGGCCAGGGACATCTGGGCCATGCTCACGCCCAGATCTTCTGCCACCTCAGCCAACTGGCGAGTAACAGCCAGTTTCTTCTCATTCTGCACGCGTTCCTTCATCCAATTATATTCTTCCAGGTCCGCCCGGCTGCCCTTGGGAATATCGCCTTCGTTATACTTTCCGGTCAACATGCCGCCGTAAAGTGGGCTCCAGGTGGTTGTCCCATAGCCCAATTCTTTATAAAGAGGTTCATATTCCTTCTCAAAACGCTCACGATGGAACATATTGTATTGGGGCTGTTCCATGGATGGGGGCCGCAGGTTGTTGCGCCGCGCAAAGTCTGTAGCACGCATAACCTCCGCCGCTGACCATTCAGACGTTCCCCAATAGAAGGCCTTGCCCTCCCGGATCACCTGGTTGAACGCAAATACGGTTTCTTCGATGGGAGTTTCAGGATCTGATCGGTGGGCAAATAACAAATCAACGTAATCCAATTGAAGGCGTTTGAGAGAATTGTTAACACCTTCAATGATGTGTTTGTAGCTGAGTCCTTTATCATTAGGCCCGTCTCCGCCCCAGAAAATCTTGGTCGAGACGATATAATCCTTACGGGACCAGCCCAATTCTTTGAGGGCCTTGCCCATGATTATTTCAGCCTGCCCATTGGCATACGCCTCGGCATTATCAAAAAAGTTCACACCAGCCTCAAAGGCAGCAGCCATGATCTCCTTTGCCTCATCCACACCAAACTGGGTGCCGTAAGTCACCCAGGCGCCCAAAGACAATTCAGATACTTTAATCCCAGCTTTGCCTAAATGTCGATATTCCACGCTTCCTCCTTACAACTATTGTTTATTATTTTGATGCAAATTAATCCTGTATAGTTACATGCATTATACGCGAGTGGCTCAACGGACCCAAAAGGTGTTGAGTTTTATGAAATAATAAATGTTTGACACTGCTTCAACCCTGTGTTAATATGAGATGGAACACCTTTTTTGGAAGCAGTTTCACCTCATTTATTTTTTTATATGCCCTCTAAACTAAACCGTCCCCCGACCATCTACGATGTCGCCAGGGTAGCCGGCGTCAGTATATCAACCGTCTCCCGGGTGATCAATGCCAGCCCGAATGTCAGAGATGCCACGCGTGAACGCGTGCAGGAAGCTATCAACCGGCTTGAATTCGTACCCAAAGCCGAAGCCCGCGCTCGTGCCATGAGGGATTTTTCGCGCATCGGCGTGCTGACCCCTTTCTTCACCGCGCCCGCCTTCGTTCAACGCCTGCGAGGGGTGGCCGAGGGATTGATGTCCACCCGCTATGAGTTGACCATCTTCACAATTGAATCAATTGATCACCTCAATCACTATCTGGCAACCTTACCGGTTACCGGACATCTACAAGGATTGATCTTGCTTTCTCTGGTCGTTAATGACGATTATGCTGCCAAACTGGTGGACAATGACCTGGAAACCGTACTGATCGAATTTCCACGCCAGGAACTGAACACAGTTGAGATTGATGATGTTTATGGGGGCGAAATGGCAGCGAACTATCTTTTAGCCAAAGGCCACCAAAAACTGGGGTTCATAGGCGATACAGAATATCTGGGGCCGTATGCCATCAATCCCATCTCATTGCGTCTACAGGGGTTCAAAAACGGCCTCAAAAAACATGAGATTTCTTTACCCAATGACCAGATCTGCATCACACGTTATGGGGTTAAATCTGCCGAAGAAAGAATTGGGCCAATGCTCTCTCAACATGAGCCCCCCACTGCTATTTTCGCAGCCACAGACCTTCAGGCCATCGGTGTGATCAATAAAGCCCGTGAATTGGGGATGCGCGTCCCCGAAGACCTGGCCGTATTGGGCTTTGACGATCTGGATGTGGCAGAATATGTTGGGTTGAGCACCATTCACCAACCCCTGGATGAATCCGGCCGCCTGGCGGTGGAGATCCTCCTTTCAAGGATAAAGGACCCTGAACGGCCGCTGCGCCATGTGCGCCTGCCATTGAAAGTGGTCGAACGGCAAACAACCTGACCTATTCTACAAAAATAAA
>JBMCLF010000202.1:0-3549 GCA_048615215.1 Candidatus Brevefilum sp. | reverse complement strand
GGCGGAAGTGGCGTTCCTTCGAGTGGTTTCGAAATTTACATTACCTGCCCAATTCAATTCTGTTTTGGCGACCGGGTCTTTAGAGGCGGAGAGGGTTTCCGTTAGAATTTGCTCAAAATAATCTCGTTCTTCCTGTGCGCTTTCCACCAGACCGGATTCAATTGCCTGGTTTAGTCCCATTTCAGCGACCAGGCCTGCACCGCCCAGCCGGCTGACCGCTGCACTTACATATTGTTCCACGGCCTGGCTGGCGCTGGTTGTGGGCAGGATGTGGAGGGTGGCCGTCGTTTCACCGCCATCCAAAAGACTCTCGGAGAAATCGGACGGGATTTCCAGTGTGAAGGTATTATCCTGAAGGGTGTCCACAACCTCTGCGTCAAGGTTATATTCAGCCAGCGCGCTGATAAGATTATCCACGAGGGGGCCTTCGTCTTCAGTGAGGATGAAAATTTGCTGGCTGAAGGATTCAGGTTCAGCTTCTTCCTCTGGTGCCATCATGCCACTCAGGCCGGCGCTGACTGCTGCAGTGAAGACCAGAGGTAGAATTATGAAGAACAAAATTGAAATGGGATAGGCAAATTCAAGTAAAAATCCAATTCGCATCATAGCGATTAATTTTTTAATCATACGAACCTCTCGACCTCAATCAAACTTTCGGCGAAAACCAAACGCCGCAATGGCATAATAGATAAAGGATAAGGCGAGCAAACCGCCTAACCAAGGCAGGATTTCAAATGCAGTCCTGCCGGATTGCAATCTGGCGAAAATCTCAATGCCCCAGGCGTTGGGGCTGATGTAGCTTATCGTGCGTAAAAGAGACGGAAGGTTCATCCTGGGAAAGAAGGATCCAGAAGCAGCGGCAGCTGCAAGTGTAAAGGCTGTCCCAATGGCCCCAGCCTGGCCGGCGGTCTTGGCCCAGGCTGAGATCAATGCGCCAACGCCCGTGGCAGCAAGAACAAGAAGCAGGAGGGTGATAATAACACTCAAGGGATCACCCCAATAGGCGCCAATCAGGCTGGTTGCTCCCCAGAGAACACCTACCTGGAGCAGCCCTGTTGCGATAATCCCGGCCATTTTTCCCAAAAGGATGGTCAGGTTATGAGTGGGTGTCACAACCAACCTTGGCAAGGTGCCCATTTGGCGTTCTGCAAGGATCGTTCGCCCGCCTGATGTCACGGCAAACATCAAAAAGAGAATCGCCATACTTGCTGCGGAGTAGTCGAGCCAGTTGAACTGACGTCCGCTTGGGGAGACAATATTTAAGTTGATGGGCAGGTCTTTTTCACCGGTCTGGTCAATCTCTCCCAAACTGGAGCCCATTGATTTTTCCAGGCCTGGCAAACCTTCTCCTCCTTGCGAAATCTGGGCTTCTATCATAGATGAGATGATGGCGTTCGTCCCGGCGACCGTCATATTGATCCGTTCTAACACTGATCGAACGACGCCCTCAATCACAGCTGTGCTGATTTGCCAATCTGCGCTGGCGTAAATTTCAACAATTGGAGGTTCTTCCTCCCTATTTTGTGTCTGGTTGTAAAGGGCGGTTATTTGCTGCTGCTGCTCCGGGCTCAAGTTTTGGATATCTTCTTCTGTTAAAGTGAACAGATCTAAACCGAGCTGATCCTGTACGAGCGGCGCAAGCGGCAGGATTGATTCGCTAAAATCCTCGGGGATGATCACCAGGGCAGCGACTTCATCTGCATTCACGCGGCTGCGTGCTGTGGCTTCATCACTGACATGTTCAACAGCCAGCAAACCTTCTTCCGATTGTGAGTCAAAAGCTTCAAGGATCTCCCCAGAGAATTCTCCACGGTCATTATCTACCACAAGAACCGGAACTTCTGTGAGTGTGCCCGAACCGCCTGTGCCAAAGGCGGCAGCGATGGCCAGGGTTAGTAATAAAGGCGTCACAAGCATGGTCACGATCGCGCCAATATCCCGAAACGTAACGAGAACTTCTTTCGCAGCAAGAACGACCAATTTTCGCATGTTAACCCCTAATCCCGTAACGCTCGACCGGTCAGATGTAAAAAGACCGCTTCAAGATTTGGTTCTTGAATTTCAATGGTGCGAATACTCAAATTTAAATTAGAAGCTTTTTCCAGAACCTTAGAGAGGGTGTCTTCAGCCGATTTCACATTAAGGATGACCTCACTTTCTTTTGCTGTTGTTTTATCTATCCCATCAATGTTTTTAACCGCATCAGCAAGTTGACTTCCACCTGTCTTCTGATAAAGCTTGAGATTGAGGGTTTCTTTTTCGCCTACCATTTTTGTTAGCTCTTCCAAAGTTCCGATAGCAATCAATTTGCCGCGATCCATAATGCCGATGCGGTGGCTGAGTTCCTGTGCTTCTTCCATGTAATGGGTTGTATAGAGGATTGTGATACCCTCTTCATTCATCTTTTTGACCCAATCCAGGATATACCGGCGGCTTTGTGGGTCAATGGCGACAGTTGGTTCATCCAGCATCAAGAGGGGAGGATTTCCCAACAACCCGACGGCCAGGTTCAGGCGGCGCTTCATTCCACCGGAGTAGGTTTTTACCCGGTCCTTTGCCCTATCCTGCAATTCCATCAAAGTCAGTTTTTCCTGAATCTCTGACTTGAGGTTTGAGGAGTCAATGCCCTGCATTTCACCCCAAAAACGTAAGTTTTCCTCTGCGGAAAGCTCATCGTAGAGGGCAAGTTCCTGCGGTACAACCCCGATCGTCCTGCGGACAGTCATTTTGTCTTTAAGGACGTTTCTGCCATCTACACTGGCTGAACCATCGGTAGGACTGATCAGGGTGCTGAGAATGGATATGGTCGTGGTTTTGCCCGCACCATTTGGCCCCAATAAACTGAAGATCTCTCCCTGATGTATTTCAAAGGATATATTATCTACGGCAGTAGTGTCGGATGAAGGATAGTGCTTGACCAGGTTATTTACTTCAACAAAGGCCATTTAATCTCCTATTCTTTTTGGATTGAATCCTTTTAAAGGACTGATGCCTGAAACACTTTGAAATTAGAGTTTCAGATTCCGCTCTTATTCTAACTGAAGAAAGACCATATTTGGTAAAGATATTTTTAATGATTATTAAATTCATTGAACCGTTTTGAGCGCCAGGCGAAAGGAATGGGAGTTTCTTGCGAATTTCAAGTAAAGTCATTAATAAAGGTAGATGCTCTCAGCTGAGCCTGAAAAAACGATCAATAGGATTGATGGTTATTTTATGGAGGAAGGATGCGTAAGAACATAATCATAAAAGAGATAATTGGAGAAGTCGTTGGCACATTCATTCTGATTCTGCTTGGTGTTGGCGTAAATGCTCATGTCAGTATTGGGCCGCGACTTTCTGCAACTGCTTATAATTGGGTTGCTATCGCATTGGGATGGGGTTTGGGTTATGGGATTGCTATTTATATTGTTGACGGGGTCTCTTCTGCTCATCTTAACCCGGCGGTGACCCTTGCCCTGGCGGTTAAAGGAGAGTTTCCCTGGAAAAAAGTGATTCCCTATTTCATCGCCCAAATATTAGGCGCATTTTTGGGCGCTATGGGGGTCT
>JBMCLF010000201.1:0-3563 GCA_048615215.1 Candidatus Brevefilum sp. | reverse complement strand
AGGAATCGCTCATCCGGGTGCATGTGCTGGTTTTCGTCCCAATTGACACCTACCTGGCGTAAATATGCTCCTGCAAAGACGGCCAGAAGTAATAATGCAAGAACAAGAAATTGCCCCCACGGCTTACGAATATTTAAAGTTCGTCCTTCCGGTTTGCGATTCATCAGTGAAGCGCTCCTTGGGTCGGCGGTACAAAGAAGATCATAAAGTCCTTATTAACGACTTCTGAATCATACTGCGACAGGACGCCATCCTCAAATGTTTCCAGCAGCAATTGCATATTTTCGCTGTCATTCACATTCAAGAAAAACAGCTTGGGGCCAACCTGATTTGCCGTTTCCGGTATCTGCTCGGGAAAAATCACAAAATCGCGGCCGGGATAACCCGCATTGATTGCCACCAGACGTGAATCAACCCAATGGGGATAGCCTACGACATATGTAGAATCTGGGCTGCCCATGGATTCAATGAAAAACGCTGCCACTTTTCCAATTTCTGATGAGTTCCAGCTCGAAGCACGATAGATCTGATAATACTTGTTGAACACAAGTTCATAATTATTACTGGCGGACCAGATCAAAAAAACAGACGAGAGCGCAACCACAGCATATTTTCCTATTTTACCGTCAAGACTCTCTTTGACAGTGCGTAAAATCGTCTCAAGAGCGATACCCAAAACCACAAACACTGGCACCACTACTCCCGCACTCCGGTTAAGGCTTGGATTCTCCCCCGGGTAAGCCAGGGAAAGGATTGATGGCATCAGCAGCATGGGAATGGATACTAACAAGAACAAATCCATCCAGTTTCGTTTTCGAAAAAAGCGAATGAGGAGGCTGATTATCCCAAGGAAATATAGAGCACCTGAGACAACCTCCAGGGCTGGCCTGCCCGGGATTGAGTGAGCCCAAATGACGCCATTATCCCAGAAGAACATCACACTCGCTTTCCAGAAATTCTGGAAAAAAATTGCAAGCGGATGCGCCTGAAAACTAACTTCCATGCCCGTAAGCCGGGAGAAGGCCCGATAGGCAAAGAGATCCGGATATGACAGCCAGAACCTTAATAAAGGGATAAAGACGATTAAAGATACGAAAGCGATCAGGATCAACACAAACAGGCTCTCTAGCAGGCGCTTATTGCCAGGTTTATGTAGCATATAGATCAGCATGCCAATCACCACAAAAATCGGAACGATCCGGAAGGGCGTATAGCCATGCAATCCCAGGCCAAGGAACAAACCAGCCAGAAGAATATCGTTGATGTGCTGGCGGCGCAGACCTCGCAGCATAAAATACAGCACTGGCCCCACAAAAAGGGGGTAATACGGGATTCTTAACGCAAGACGGGTGAACAAGAGCGGCCAGTAAGCCATCCCAGCGAAGACGGCAGCGCCAAGCCCAACCCATTTATTGCTGAATTCTTTGCCGACCAGGTAGATAAATAACAAGGTTAATAAATTAGCCAGCACAGCCACGACCTTAAGGTTCAGGAACGAAACATCCAGGTTGAAGAGTGCCATGTAGGCGGCAGTCAAATAAAAATGGATCACTTCCCTGCCTGTGTTGCGTGTGAAATAGACTGGTGTTTGCCCGTGCAGGATGTCGTTGATATCGAGCAGTTTTTCTGCCTGATCGCTGACCATTTCCGGGGGGACAGACGCCAGGCGGTGAAAGTTAAAAAACAGAATTACGGCAACTGCCGCCAGGAAGATCAAAGTCCAGCGCTTAAATTGAATTTTTAATTCTTCTTCACGGATACGATTCCAAAAAGCTTTGAACCTAAAAGATTTTCCGGGACTCCGCTCTCTGAAAGCCTGAAAAACAAACATGATCGACAGAACCCACACGGTCAAATTCAGAAAATCAAATTCACCGCTGCCGAATAGCAGAAATGACATGACCGCCATCAGGAGGCCCAACAACAAAAATTCAATACGTAAGTTGGGTTTAATTGAAGAAGCAACCTCAGGACGGTGGGGAATCAGGCGAAATTCTTCTTGAATTACTGCCAGAGTAAGGCAAATCGCCGCAACGCCATACAGAATAATCCCCGGCCAGGGTGAGCGCGCTGGCGATGGTTCCAGTGTGAGTTGAGCAACCAGGGCCAGAACCACAGCAACAAAGGTCAACCAGGGAAAACGAATTGCCTGGGTGACTTCCGTATCAGTTTCCGATTCCTCTGTTTGTCTCAACCTGAAATGCAGTTTGCTGACAAAATGATCCCAGACGCTCGGTTCAGGTTCTGGTGTATTTTGATGGTCTGACATGGATCTGCTCATCTTCAAAAAATCGTGAAACAATAAATTTTTTTATCTTACCTTCAAAATAAAATCTTACTTCAGGCGATGGTTCCTGGCAACCGTGATATTAGAAAGTGCTTCATTGACCGACCATACGTCCATCCGGTCCCTGACCTTCATCAACACAGGCAGTTGGCGCAGAAGAACATCTCGGTGTTCATCCGGGTGACTGATCAGAAAAATATTCCATAGTACACCCAATTCTTAAAATGAACTTATATTTCAATAATCGAGTAAAGATAATTGCCAATCTTTCTAAAAAACTCATGCCTTTCGCCTCGCAACAAAAAATGTACAAACACCATCTTCTGCTCTTGGTTCACCCAGATATGGTCGCGTCATAGCCCAGGGAATCGCCAGGTTCCACTTCTTTTGGACCAGTATCCAGCGTCCGAATATTTTCTTGGAAATCAGGGCCGGCAACCCCAGTGGATGACCCCATTCCAGGATATGAAGCGCCTTAGGGGGGAAATAGCTCCATGAATCGCTCAACTCAAATCCCAACGATTCCAGGCGTTTTTTCCATACAGCCTGGGAATCCGTGTGAGCGTGCCTTGAAACCCAATTAAATAAACGGCTATACTGCTCACCCAATCCAGATAATCCTAGTCTTTTCAGTACCTTTCTCCCCCAGAGTTTTTTCGGAAACCGGTGATTGGGGACACAGAACACAAATTTGCCGCCCGGTTTAATGATTCGGTGCACTTCCGCCAGAACGGGGTCAAGGTTTGGGATATGCTCTAACACGGAAGTGCTGATTACGCTCCCAAAATGACCTTCTTCGAAGGGAATATGCGCGCCTTCTCCCAACACCAAAAGGTGATAGGCATCCCGTTTTTGAGCTTCACGCATCGGTGCAACCCAGGGGTCCAAACCCACGCTGAGTTTTCGATCAAAAGCGACGGAAGCAAAATGCCCGTCACCGGATCCCAGGTCGAAAACCGGCTCTGGTAATTTGATCTCCTGGTAAAAGCGGTCTTCAACCGCCCGCAAAAAACCGCGAAAATACGGCAAACTTGAGATATGCCGCCAGAGGATCGCATCAAGTTCCTGACTATCCATTCTCATCGGACAATCCCTCAAATAAGTTTTCATAGGATCTCGCAACCGATTCCGGCGAATAGAATTCATTCAACCTGCCCAGCTCTTCAGGGTCTGGGCGATTTGGGGACGCTAACACATCAATAATCGCCTGAGCCAGCGCGTCCGCGTCACGCAAAGGTACGATCTGGCCCATCCCGGTGGACTGCACCGGCTGGCG
>JBMCLF010000200.1:0-3594 GCA_048615215.1 Candidatus Brevefilum sp. | reverse complement strand
ACATCAATATTTTTGATGATAGCGTGTGCGTGTGGACTGCGCAAAACTTTGGCTACCAGCAGATCACGTTTCTCAAAATCAGCGGTGAAAGCAGGTTTACCCTGCACAAGCTTAATCGCATCAACCTTGGGTTCGCCGTGACCGACAGATTTCATTGGCGAACGGGAATCAACCACTTTCAGTTTGGGAAACACGTGTGTCTCCGTTAACGTACCCCCACCTGAGGTCATTGGTTCACCAGATGGTTCATCATCCTTGGAAAAATCAAGCGCGTCGCTGATATCAACTGGTTCATCAATTGGTGAGACATCTTCACCTCGCAGGATGGCTGCCGCTCGAAGCACAGCCTGAACAGGTTTGAGGTAGCCCGTACAGCGGCATAACACCCCGGAAAGCGCCTCGCGCACTTCCTCCTGTGTGGGATCCGGATTCCTCTCCAAAAGAGCTTTTGCCACCATAACCATGGCTGGTGTGCAATAACCGCACTGGATCGCTCCAGTATCAACAAAGGCTTCCTGGATAACATGCAGTCCCTCTGATTTCTTCCAGCCATGTTGGGGATGTTCACCTATCGCTTCAACAGTCTCAATCGAGTGGCCTTGAGCTTGTGCGGTCAGCATGGTGCAGCTATTAACGGGCCGTCCATCCAGCAAAACAGCACAGGCACCGCATTCCCCTTTTTCACATCCTCCGCTCTTAATGCTGAAAAACCCGAGCTTTCTGAGGGTATCCAACAGCCTTTCACTGGCAGGAACATTCAGGGGAAAATCCTGTTGATTAATATTCAGGGTGATTTCCATGTTAAGCCTCACTTTCCTTGATAACATCGATTCGATCGAGGCAGCGCAGCGCTAACCTTGACGCAACTTCGCGCCGGTACAAGGCTGTTGCCCACTGATCGTCGGCGTCATAATACGCATCTCGGCTGGCAACATCCACACCACGATCCTCAGGCCCATCCATAGCGATGATGGCTGAATCGCCGTATCCGCCCAGGGCAATTCGGGTTCGTCCGGATCCCCATTGGGCCGCGGCCACAACCAAAATCGGGCGGTCTTTCGGAGAGCGTGCAACATACTCAAATACAAGATGCGGCCTGAGCCACCATTCCAGTTCAGTTAGCAAAATCCCGGGGTTTTCATCCTCCCTGAGGGGCAGCCAGTTACCCATCCGCACCCTCTCCTGATTTGGTTCCCAGGTGAGCGTCGTATCGAGGGCAAGCAATATGGTCGAAAGGATCGAACGCCCATCACTGCTCACCAGCCATCCACCCAGGGTGGCCATATTGCGTAAATTTTCACTGACGTCAATACGAATAGCACGTTTGATCTCCTGATGCACGTCAGGATGTTCAAGAAGCTCGTCTAACCGGACCGCAGCACCCGCCACAATGCGCTGGCCGCGTTTTGTGATCTGACCAAGACCGGTATCCTGCAGATCAACCACCCCAAACTCACCCGCCTGCTTCCGGCTGATACGGGTGCCGCCGCCTAACGGCTTTAGTTCTTTGGTGCTGTCAGTTAATAGCGTTATTGCTTCTTCAAGTGATTTCGGTCGAAAATAAGTGTTAATCATGAACCCTCCTCATCAGAATATACTTTCCAGCCCAGGGCTTCAGGGTCGACATCGGCCAGTTGTTCTTCAGGGATATCCACCAAAACAAGGTCGGCTTCCGCCAGAACATCCCCGTCCAAACTTAGAATTTCGCTGTGCGCATGAGAGACACGGCCTCGTCGATCGCCTGCGGTCCCAATGGCAACCAGAGGTTTTTCGGTCGGTACGGGCTTGCGGTAACGGACATTGAGCTGGGCGGTGACCATAAAATGGTCCGGATCCTCCATAAGCGCCCGGCCGCCGGTTTCATCAAGGATTGAGGCGATGATCCCACCATGAACAATGCCAGGATATCCCTCAAACTGGGAAGAAAGAGTCATCTCTGCCCGACACACCCCTGGCGCGGTAGTATAAAAATCCATCCGCAAGCCTGCTGGGTTCTCCCTTCCGCAAACAAAGCAGTTTCTGGACCCGGGTTGTTTTTTCTGCATCGTTATTACTTTGTTGCGAAGGTATCAATCAACGTCTTGACGCTTCCACCTACAGGATAAAGTATCGGGCAGGTTGCGCCATTATCCAGGTATTCCTGAACCTTTGCCCGTGCTTCATGCGGGGTTCCGCTGGCAGTGATCCTGTGAACAAGGTCATTGGGTACCAGGTGTTTCGCTTCCATGATCTGCGCGTGCGTAGCTGGCCATCCAAGAATGGATTGAATCTCTTCCACCACATCCATTGAGACGCCGGAGGCTTTTGCAATATGCGGCTGCTGCGCCAGATACTGGGTTAGCAGTTCACGGCTGGTTTCAATCGCTTTTTCTCCATCATCATCAACAGAGCAGACAACCAGCTGTGGACGGTCAAGATCATCCAACGTTCGGCCTGATTCCTTCAAACCCTTCTTGAGCTGGTCCATAGCCTTCTCATTATATTTCGGTGGAACGCAGTAGTTCAGCACAACGCCATCGGCTATTCGCCCGGTCAGTTGCATCATTTTTGGCCCGGTCGCGCCTATGTAGATCGGTACATTGCGGGGTTCTTTACGTCCATGAACTACATCCAGTTCAATATTATTGACGTGCACATAATCCCCGTCAAATGTTACATTTTCCATGTTCAGCAGCCGGCGTAAAATTGTGACGGTTTCTTCCATGGCTGTCAGAGGGCTGTCTCGATCAATCCCCACATTCTTGGCCAGGGGATCCCACCAGGCGCCAATCCCGCAGATGACACGGTTCGGTGCCAGGTCATCTAAAGTGAGAAAGGTAGAAGCCAGCAAACCGATATTGCGGGTCCAGTTGTTTATCACACCCGAGCCAACTTTAATTTCCTCCGTGACAGCTGCATAAGCAGCCATTGGAACAATGGCATCCCTTACGAGTCGGCTTTCAGCCTGCCAGACTGCCTCAAAGCCACGTTCTTCTGCATACTGAACATAATCCAAACCATCGCGCAGATCATGCGCATCCTGTAAATATAACGCTACTCTTTCCATCATTTATTTTTCCTTTTGTTGTTTAGAGACAAAAAAAATCAAATCCCGATCAACTGAAAACAGGATCGGAAATCTTTGAACGTAGTAAATCATAATCCTCGGGAACATCGAGATCCAGGGCAATGTTTTCATTCTCATGAACAATCACCCTGGCCCCGCGTGATTCAGCCAGACTGCAATGCCGCGAAAATGAATCCTCTCCAAAAGAGAAGTTGAGTAAGTCTGGAGGATTGATCAACAGCATATTGGTTCCTTGCCGCCGACGGTCAGGGGTGATCACAATCATCGGCGGTTCTGTTTGATCTTCCAAAAAGTTAAGAACATCTCCAGGTGTGAGCAGCGGCAGATCGGCAGGGACAATCAATACGCCCTCTGTGGAAAAGGCCTTAGAGAACAACGATGCGCGCAGCAAAGCGTTATTCAATTCAGGCGTGCCGTTCTCGGTCACCGTGCGTACCCCCATCTCACGCGAGTGTGTCAAAACTAAAGAATCACGACTCACCACGAGGATATCTGAGATCGCCTCCACTTCCTTGAGAACTTCAATT
>JBMCLF010000199.1:0-3596 GCA_048615215.1 Candidatus Brevefilum sp. | reverse complement strand
AATGAAAAACTGGTGATGACGTAGGAAAGCGAAGGACGAAGAATATAATTCCGTTCCAGCGAACGATGAGACAAACCTTTCGCTTTTCCTAACTCGACATAATCTTCCGATGAAAAGGTGATGAAAAACGTTCGCCAGGAATAGACCAGTTGAAAAAAGATGCTGAGAACAATTGACATCACCGGCAGGATCATATGCTTCAAAACCACCGGGATGTATCCCCAGAAGGTATCTGGTGGAATCGCATCGTACATCCGGCCGGCAGGGAGAATCTGTAACTCAAAGGCAAAAAGTGCAATCAAAATGATCCCAATGATCCAACTTGGGATTGAGGAAAGCGGGGCAAAAAATGAGACCAAACGGTCAAACCACTTACCATAATTTCTCGAGAGGAATAATGCCAGCGGCAGTCCCAATAAAAACACAATCAGAAAAGCGCTTGCCGCGAGCAAGACGGTGTTCGGCAAATAGCCGAGAACCAGCTCGCGATTGAGATTGAACGTCTCAGACCGTCCCATCAAAGGGCGAACCGGGGTGTGACTACCCAATTGAAGCCGGCCCCAATTTAACTTCAAAGCATTCCAGGTCCAGCGTAAATGCTTTTGAAATTTTGGAAGATTTAATCCACTTTCCTCTATCAGAGAAACCCGCATGGATTCCACGAGAGGTTCCCGTTCTTCCAGTGGAAGATTCATTATTTTGGGATCCTGGCGCAGGAATTGATTTAGTGTCCGTTCAATCTGCATCTTAACCGCGTTGTCCAGCTGAGCAGGCGCTGTCGCCCACCCAACAACCACATCGCGATTCATGATATTGACGGTGATAAACACCCCCAGGAAGATGGTTAAGGCGATCAAAAGGGCTTTTTTCGCAAGATGAGTAAAACCTCGAAAGACCGCATTGCGGCTGATGCGTTTAAATATGGATCCTAATTTTGATTGTTCGGGTTTCTCAGTTTTTTTGGAGTGTCCAGCTGGCAGGGATCCTTCTGACCCCCCCGGCTGATTTTCAGAAGACCATACAGTTAGCTCCAACTCACTGTCTTCCCCAAGCGCATGTTCCGCCCAGGCAATGGCGGCTTTTACGCGCGGATCATCCGGGTTGATTTGTCTGGCTTTTTTGAGGTAGAACAGGCTTGCTCTTGGATCTGTTATCCCAGCCAAAATAAGCCAGCCTTCAACACATTCCGGTTTTTTTGCAATGAGTTGTTGGGCAACCTTCTTCGCCTGAGAGCGATCTCCTTCCCGCAAGCAGCGTTTCGCATAATTTATGAGAGCTGAGGTTCTTTTATCTTGCATAAGCTGCGACCTTTATCTGTGTTGATACGCCTCTGGGTAAATATTCGCCCACGCAATAAGGCGTTTGAAGCAAACGATAAGAACAAGGTTCAACCATGGGTCAAGGGGCCCTTACTCGGGATCAATTATGGTTCTTGGAAGCCCGAACCCCTAACAACCCTTGAATAATAGGTAATTTCTCAATTTAAATACGCTACAGATAAAAATTTGGTAATACTCAAGGTTTTTGATTTTCATCAGGAGAATCAAAGGTCTTTCACCACAATAACATTTTTTGCTAATCAAAAACAAATATTAAAATTTAGTTTAATGCATTGCTGGATTTCTCACAACAAACGCAACATATTTTACTTAAAAACAGTCCTCTAGTAGGGGTATTTTATGATACAGTAGAATTATCCATAACGGTGAAATTGATCCAGATCAATAAAAACCTTCATTTGTGAAGGGCCGCGATTGCCCCAGAGGTGGTAGGGGATAAAGGAAAGTGCGTCTTCATCAAGGCTAAATCCTCTGATCATCATAATCCCGCCCAATAAATCCGGAATGAATTTGGTTTCAAGGCGATTCAGGTCAAGCGCGCAAGTGAAAATATCGTTGCCGGGATTGTCGAGGCTTTCCAGGCAGTAAACCAGAGGACCTCTTGCAATTGCCGCCTTACCGCGGCAGGACCGGATCCGTTCATCCGGTTTGAGGATCCGCACAGGCATGGCAAAATCTACAACCAACATGTCACCCGGATGCCATTCACGGATAAGTTCAATCCAATGTGCCTGCGTGGGGTCAAAGGCATGTTTTTCAGGCTGAAGAATGTGCTTCTGCTGGGGCTCATCATTTATCGTGATTTTAATATGTGTTGCCCAGGAGGGCTGGCGCAATTTAAGCATGAAAGGATCATCCGGGGCGTCATGGAATTGGATGACCACCTTCCCCTGCCAGGGGAATTGACTTTGGATGGAAAAGGATAACTCCGGGTGTTCTAATTCATGCTCACTGCTGATATACTGCTCGATCCGCACCTCGCCCGATTGGCACCGAACAACCTCTTCACTCAGGCGAGCAAATGTGCGTGACAGGTTGGAAGGACAACATGGCACCTCGTACCAGGCCCGACGCTGGATATTGTCATCTGCAGCCAGCGGATTGTTATAAAAATAGGATATCCCATCGAGACCCATCCCTACCAGGGCAGCATTATAAAGCTGCCACTCAAAAAGGTCGCTGTATTGTGCTTCTCCCGTTAGTTTTGCCATCTCACGGTTCCAGAACAGGCATCCCAAAGCAGCACAGGTCTCGGCATAAGCGTATTCAGGGTGCTGTTCATGATCGCGGCCGAAGCCCTCAATCACGGGCAGAGATCCAATGCCCCCGGTGATGTACATCCGGCGAGCCACAAGGTGTTCCCATGTTTCATTAAAAACTGGAATGAAACGATCCTCATCAGTGATCACCGCCAGCATGACCGCAGCGGTTTCCAGGTAGGCAAAACGCACGGCGTGTCCAACAGGGACGGTTTGCTCATCCACCGGCTTATGCTGCTGGAAGAATTTGCCAGATAGTGCGTTCCACATGAACCGCAAACCGATATTGGGCGGCTGTTTGGCTGCATTTTCAGACGGGAGTGAGGGAATCGATTGATCTGGGTGCTTAGCTCTGTATTCAGCCTTTTGCCTCTCAACGTACCGGACACGGCGGTTATTGCTGAGGAATTCACCCAGCAGGTTAGGCGCAAATAGTGGGTCCTTGCCGCGCCGCTCGAGGAAGCTCTGGGCCATTTCCAGGTACTGTTCTTCACCGGTCGCGTGGTAAAGCCGCAACAAGGCAATCTCGATCTCTTCGTGTCCAGGTGTTTGGCGCGGACCCTTATTATTGAAGTCCGCCACAATCCGGTCCGCCGCTTTTTGTGCGATTTTCAACAGGACATCTTCGCCCAGGCATTCACGGTGCGTCACGCCCGCCTCGATCAAATGGCCGTGACAGTAAAGTTCATGCTCGATCTGCAAATTAACCCAGCGCTTACCGGGAAAGTGGGTCTGATTATAGGTGTAGAGATAACCGTCCTGCGCCTGGGCAGCTGCAATGAGCGCAATAAATTCATCAACCAGCTTGAACAACCTCAGGTCTGGAAAATCTACCAGAATCGCTGAGGCTGCCTCTAGCCATTTAAAAGCATCTGAATCGGCAAAGAACCATCCCTGCCGAAAAGTCTCTTTGTCCTCAGCCAGGATGCGGAAATTATCGATACATCCGGATGCTTCGAGCATTTCCCACTGGTGAAAAATCGCCTTTTCAGCATTC
>JBMCLF010000198.1:0-3631 GCA_048615215.1 Candidatus Brevefilum sp. | reverse complement strand
ACTCACCCTCTGAATCCACTACAATTTGTCCGCTCTGGACGACAGCCGGCTCCAGGCGCACATCACCATTTTCCGGGGATGGTATGCGAGCCAGTATTCCAGGAGTTTCATCTCCGTTCACTGTGTTGAAAGGGCTTTCATATAAAATTGTCAGCAAACTATCTTTTACAGGACTACTGAAACCAGCATAAGGAAAAAGGTTTTCCGGCAGCTGTGCGGTGCAGAGTGTCAGGGTTTTTGGCGGCTCGGGGGTCGCGGCCAGCGTTGGAATAAGGGTAGGTGATGCTTTTGGGGGTTCGGTTGCGATGGTGGAAGTGGGCGTTTCGATCACCGCTTGATGTCTGCAGGCAACCATGAGGGACACAGCAAGGAGCAACACAAGATAATAACGTTTCATTACATCATCCATCCTGTCAGGTCTGGCCAGTTAATCAGCTTCTAAATCTTCAAAAAATTCCGCTCGTTCATCTTCAAAGCGCAGGCGCAGGTAAGAATGGTAGCGACCCAGATCAATCTCGCCTTTTTCAACCGCACCGCGGATAGCACACCCCGGCTCATGGGTGTGGGTGCAATCACTGAACTTACACTCCGACACAAGGTCGCGCATCTCAACAAAATAGGCGTCAAGTTCTTCCGGCTCCGTATCCCATAAAGCCAGCGAGCGAATGCCTGGTGTGTCCGCCACATAGCCGCCTACATCCAGCGGGAACAATTCCCGCACCTGAGTGGTATGGCGCCCTTTGGATGTAGCTTCGCTGACCGACCGAACGTGCAGCCCCAAATCGGGCTGGATAGCGTTGAGCAAGCTGGATTTTCCAACGCCCGATGGCCCGGCAAAGGCTGAGAGCTTATCCTTTAAAGCATTGCGAAGCAGATCCACGCCCTCTGCTGTGTGCGCTGAAGTGTATAGGACCGGATAGCCCAGCTCGACATAAACTCTAAAAATTTCTCCAGCTTTCTCCCTGCTGACAAGATCAATTTTATTGGCGACGATCAATGCTTCAATTTTCTGTTTTTCGGCAATTACCAGAAAGCGATCCAGCATCCGTAAATGCGGCTCAGGTTGAGCGCACGCAAAGACGGCCACAATCTGGTCAGGGTTGGCTAGGATGATCTGTCGGAAATCTCGTTTAATTCCGGTGCGGACACGGGAAAAGACACTCTTTCTGGGATGGACATCTGTAATTGTCCCGGTGCCGTCCGCATGCGGTGTGATCGTCACACGATCGCCGATTGCAACGATGTCGCCCTCGGTTTCCCCCTGTTTCAAACGGCCGCGGAGCCGGCAGATATATTCTCCCGAATCGGTTGATACCGCCAGAAAACCAGATTGGGTACGAATGACCAGGCCTTCCATTTCTGGGCTCAATGCTGCTTATTCCTCAGCTTCTTCAGTGGGTGTCTCCTCGGGTGTGCTGGTGACAATGGGTGTATTGGTGGGAATGGGCGTATTAGAGGGGATCGGTGTGGGCGAGGCCACAACATAGGGATAGGCTTCCCACGGCAGGGTATAGCCGGTATCCGCATAATCCGAAAAATACAGTGAAACCACACGACGGAACACCGGTGCCGCCATATCAGACCCCTCCCCGGCATTTTCAAGAATTACCGCAACCGCAATATCAGGGCGTTCGGGATTATTTTCCAGGGTGTAGCCAGCAAACCAGGCATGAGAATCACCAAAAGGGTTCTGCGCTGTGCCGGTTTTACCATACGCCTCATAACGCATGGTTGCCAGTTGCAATTGGGCTGTACCGCGTGGGTTCTTAATCACCTCACGCATGGCATCCCGGATGATGGCTTTGTGTTCTTCAGAAATAGGCAGTGTGCCATCCGGCTGGGGCTCAAATGAAGAAAGGGTTGTGCCATCCGGCGCCTGGATCTTTTCAATGAGGGAGGGGCGATAGAGCGTGCCGCCGTTACCCAGCGCGGCGATGAACCGCGCCACCTGCAAGGGGGTAACCGTCATTTCTCCCTGGCCAATCGCAAGCTGGGTATTTAATTCACAGGTGTTCACCTGCTCGGGAATATTGCCGGGCTGTTCGGAGATTTCTATGCCGGTCTCCTGCCCAAAGCCAGAATCACGAGCCAAATCAGCAATCGCATTGGGGTAGCCCTCCAGCACCAACTGCTCGCCGATGTAATAAAACCAGGGGTTACAAGAGCGCATTAACCCGCCAGGAAGGGTCAGGTCGCCGCTCGGCGGTTTTTCCTTTTCGAAAGTCCAATCAAACAATTCGTTGCCGCAAACTTCAATTGAGTGCCCACAATAGATTTCAGACTCTGCTGTGAATACACCGGTCTCAAGGGCCGCCGCCATGGGTACAATCTTGAAGACCGAACCCAGGGGGTACTGGCCATTCGTCGCCCGGTTAAACACAGGGTCATCTTCCATAAAATAAGGGTTCTCAGCATAGACAAAATTCTGGTTGTTGATGTCAAACAAATTCGGATCAAAATGGGGGTTTGAAACAATTGACAGAATCCGTCCGGTGTCAATTTCCATTACCACAATCGACCCTGGGAAATCTCCCAGGGATTGCTGTAACCGATACTGGAGCCTTGGATCAATCGTGGTCGTCAACGATTGGCCCGGCGAAACCGCTTTCTCCGCAAGCTTGCTCAGGATCTGTCCGTTGGCATCCAGTAAATACAGGGAAGCCCCGCGCTCTCCTGAAAGCACATCCTCATAAACGCTTTCTAGCCCGGTACTGCCGAAACGCTCGTTGACCGAATAACCCCTGCGGAGGTATTCATACTGCTCTTCTTCAGAAATATAAGACAGATGACCCACCGCCTGAGGCGCCAGGCCGCCGTCGTAATAGAAGCGTGAAGAATAATAATGTAAATGAACACCGCTCAACCTGCTCAGGGCGCCCATATTGTTGTCCACATCCGCCTGCGGCACTTCCCCCAGTGGAATATAGTCACCGGGCAGAGCATTATCGACCATTTCAACGATTTCATCAGCCTGATAGATGGTCAGCCTGGCCATGGTGGTGTAAAACAAACTCAAGAGATCTTCGTTCAAACCATCAGGAGTGACGCCAATTGCCACCACGTCTTCTTGCGCTGCAATTGGGGAGCCGTCTCGGGCGTAAATTGCACCTCGCGGTGTGCCTTGGCGGACAATCTCCAATGAATTTCCGCCTTGCAATTCCGGCAGGATCATGCCGTCCTCCCACTGTAAGCGCCAGCCATCTAATTCCCTGACAAAATTAAGTTCAATCTGCCGCGACAGCGTGCCGAACAGGTAGGTATTGTAATTAACCTGCAGTGTGGCAACAGCAACGTTCGGATTGGTAATCGACTGCAAAATCTGATATTCAATCCCGCCGTCCAAGTGCAATGTCAGAGCCACATTGGCAGCGCGATATCGAGAAATAAACTCGTCTTCACTGATTACGCTCTGTGTTTCGCTCGTCAGTAGCCCATACATAGCCGCGTAATTATCATCTTTCCAGGCGCCCATGAATCCATTAACCACAAGATCAACGTCTGGCGCGGGTGTAACATGCACTCTTGGCTCTGGAAGGGTTGCGGTCGCTGCAGGGGCCACCTCCGTCATGATAGAAGTCGCCTGGGGTGTACAGGCTGTAACCGCCAACAGCAGCACTGCTATGATCCATTT
>JBMCLF010000197.1:0-3649 GCA_048615215.1 Candidatus Brevefilum sp. | reverse complement strand
GTCAGGCCGTAAAGCAGCAATCCTGCCACAAAAAAACCCAGTGAGGGGGCCAGAGCCATCATCCATGTGGCGGTAACTCCAGCAAAATAATTAAACCAGATCACAGGACGCCTGCCGATCTTATCCGCCAGGTATCCTGCCGGGATCTGCACCAGCGCCATCACAAGCCCATTGATCCCCAATATCGTACCGATCAGGATTGGATCCGCACCAAACTGTTGAAGATAAAGTGGCTGGAAGATCAGGAAGATGCCCTCACCAAGTCCCCAGGCGAGCATAGCTCCTGAAACAATTTTTAAATCTCTAGACATGAAGCACTCGTTCTAACCTTTAAAATCCTCGACAGAGCGTACCCGGCGAGGGAAATCCGTTAACGATTCAGAACCTTGCGAAGTGACCACCACATCATCCTCGATTCGCACACCACCTTTTCTCGTAAGGTAGATACCCGGTTCAACCGTAAAGGTCATACCGGGAGCCAGGATCAAATCATTCTCCTCAAAGATGTATGGCGGTTCGTGCGCTTCCATACCCAACCCATGTCCGGTGCGGTGGATAAAGGCAGAGCCATATCCCGCAGCCGTGATGATAGATCGCGCAGCACGATCGACAGCGCCGGCATCCACGCCCGGCCGGGCTGCTAACCGACCCGCCTGATTGGCCTCCAAGACGATTTCGCCGATCCGGATCAGTTCCGGGTCAACATCACCAAAAGTGAAAGTACGGGTGATATCTGAAAAATAGCCCTCAAAGCTGGCGCCCCAATCCACCAGCAGCAGATCGCCGCGCTGTAAACGGCGCGATGTAGGAACTGCATGTGGATTGGCGCTGTTCTCTCCAATGGCCACAATTGGCGAGAAGGGAAGATGGGGTTCTGAGCCGGCTTTCAGGAGTTCAATGACCAGCCGGTTTGCGATTTCTTTTTCTGTCATTCCCTCCTTAACCGATTTCAGAGTCGCATACATCGCCTTCTGGGCAATTTCCGCTGCTGTGCGCATTTTTCCCACCTCGTCTGGTTCTTTTTGCATCCGCAGGCCTGCCACAGCCAGGCTTCCATCCACAAAGTCCACACCGTGAAGGGCGGATTCAAGGTATTGCAATTCCAAAAAGCGCATACGCGTGGAGACCACACCGATCTCACCTTGCTCTAAATGCAGCCATTCCCCAGCTTGCTCAAAAGCCAGCGGCCATGTCGCAGGATCGTCATCATAGGTGAACGCTTCAAATATTTCAGAAGATGGGGGCAATTTACCTTTTTCTAACCCAGGAAGGACCATCGCAGTCAATCCGGCCTGTGAAATCAGCAACACAGTGGGGCGTTCCATTAAGTGAAAATGCATTCCCGTCAGATACGTCATGGTAGGGCCCGGGTTCAGCGCCATGCCTGCCAGGCCATACTGTGCCATTAAATCAGTCAATTTTTTTAGTCTTTGCGTATGCATTGTGCCTCCTACAAGATCAATGGCGTTATTATAACTTAAGGGGCATCCGGGATGGGGTTTGAAAGGTGTCAGGAGCCAGTTATCAGGTAGCAGGTTTAAGGTCTCCCTGACCTATCCTGAATTTCGTTGACAGGACGGGTCAGGGCCAAAGAATACCCTGATCCCTTTACCCCATCTTGACTCCTACCTCATTTTCAATATAATTATGAGTGTAATTGTCTGATTAAAATTGGAGAATAACGTGAACTTAATTTGCTTATGTCTGAGGCGGGGTCGATAGTCACCGCTCAGGCATCTTAACTGGAATTCAACCCAGCCAGTCGGTCCGGGCGGTGGACAGCCCCGCAGTGTTTTAACGCATGCGGTGAGAGAATTCGCTGCCTTTTTCTATGATCCGGCTGGCTTTGTGTTTTAACCTCTCCCCGCGTACCCTTAAATTACAAAAGATTTATTATGCAGGAGAAAGAAAATGAAAATCTATAATGACGTCACAGAACTGATCGGCAACACCCCGCTGGTACGCCTCAACCGTCTGAACAAAGATGGCGCAGCAGAGATCGCCCTCAAACTAGAATATTTGAACCCCGCCCACAGCGTGAAAGATCGCATCGGTGTATCAATGATCAATGCTGCTGAAGACAAGGGACTGCTGACACCCGACAGCATCATCGTCGAGCCCACCAGCGGTAACACGGGGATTGCCCTGGCGTTCACAGCAGCGGCACGCGGCTACAAGTGTTTGCTGATCATGCCCGAAAAGGTCAGCTACGAACGCAAGATAATGATGAAAGTATTGGGAGCAAAAATTATCCAGACGCCGGCAGATGAAGGTATGAACGGTGCAATCGCCAAAGCCAACGAGCTGGTCAACTCTGACCCGCGCTATTTCATGCCCAACCAGTTTGCCAACCCGGCCAACCCTGAAATTCACCGCCGCACCACCGCCATGGAGATTTGGCGGGATACCGACGGAAAGGTCGATATTCTGGTCGCAGGTGTGGGTACCGGCGGGACAATCACCGGCACAGGCGAAAGCTTGAAATCCCTCAATCCAGAGATCGAAGTGGTTGCAGTTGAGCCAGAGGCCTCACCCGTCCTCGCAGGCGGTGAGAAAGGCCCCCATCCCATCATGGGTATCGGCGCGGGGTTCATCCCTGAAGTGCTGAACACCGAGGTGTACGACGAGATCGTGCTCGTGAAAGGTGAGGACGCCTTCGATACAGCCCGCCGCCTGGCCACCGAAGAAGGCCTGCCGGTGGGGATTTCCTCAGGCGCAGCGACCTGGGCTGCCCTGCAGGTCGGAAATCGACCAGAAAACGCCGGGAAGCTGATCGTCGTGATCATCCCCTCCTTCGCTGAACGCTATCTGAGCACACCGCTTTTCGACGACCTGCGAGAATAAGAAAAATAAAAGGAAAAAATCAATGCAAAATACATCAACGATAGAACTGTCAAAAACCAAGTGCAATGAGGGAAGTGAGGAGATTGGATTGGTGAAAATGATAATCGAAGATATTCGTTGTGCAATAAACCGTGACCCGGCGGCCAGAAACTGGTTTGAAGTGCTGATCAATTATTCGGGCTTACATGCCATCTGGTTCTATCGTATTGCGCACTGGCTTTGGATCCATAAACTTTATTTTCCGGCGCGCTGGCTCTCACAAACAGCCCGCTGGCTGACGGGGGTCGAGATCCATCCTGGCGCTGAAATCGGACGCCGCTTCTTCATCGATCACGGCATGGGCGTGGTCATCGGAGAAACCTCAGAGATCGGCGATGATGTCACCTTATACCATGGTGTTACCATGGGCGGCGTCAGCCTCGAAAAAGGTAAACGTCACCCCACCCTGGGGAGTAAGGTGGTGGTCGGTGCTGGGGCAAAAATCCTGGGTGCAATTGATATTGGCAGCGGCAGCAGGGTTGGTGCAAACGCGGTCGTGGTCAAACCTGTCCCCCCAAATTCAGTGGTGGTTGGGATTCCCGGACAGATCGTCCGGCGCAGTGAGGAAACCCCGGCTGGCGAGCCCGATCTGCATCACGACCTGCTGCCGGACACTCTCGGTGAAGCCCTGCGCCAGGTTCAGGCCAGGTTGGATCGGGTTGAAGAAAAAATTCATCTGCACGAAAATGGGCACATCGAAACGGACGAAGAAGGTTACTGGATCGGAGCTGATTTCAGTATTTGAGCAAATAAGTTTTAAATCAAG
>JBMCLF010000196.1:0-3668 GCA_048615215.1 Candidatus Brevefilum sp. | reverse complement strand
AAACCTCTTGACATAATGCTTCATATAGAATATAGTTAGTTAGTCTAACTATTAATAAGGTGAGAACATGGCAAACCATCAATATTCAGCTGAAAGAAGAATGCTGTCCCTATTCAAGCGGCTTCAGAAAATTGGTCTCAATCGCTGCCCAAATTTCGAGGACATCACCTCCCCCGCGCAGATGGCCTTGCTCGAACAAATCATCCAGCATCCTGGCTGCGGCGTTCAGGACATTGCCAGCGCGTTGAATTTGAGCGCACCCACGGTAAGCGTTGGCGTGGCCAAACTGGAAGAACGCGGACTGGTAGAAAGAAAGCCAGACCCTGATGACCGGCGATCTGTTCAATTTTTTATCACTGACAATGGAAAAGAACTCCATGAAAGATTTAATCAAGCACGCCTGGAAAAATTTCACCATTTACTATCCGGATTGAGCAAGCAAGACCAGATCAACTTGTTGAACTTGTTAGAGCGGGCACTTCAATCTGCTGAAATGGATGATGCGCGCATCAGCTCTGACGCCGAAGATTAGGTCGCCACTCCCATCCTGAGCTGGTTGATCATAACAATAAACAAACTACAGTTCATTTTGAAAAGGAAGCTACACAAATGAAATCATTTCTAAGCAATTTAAATCAATGGATACGAAGAATCCATCGCTGGATGGTCATCCCAGTGGTCATCATCCTGGTTGCCAATATCCTTTCATTGGGAACACCGCTTGGCCGAACGATTCAGCGGATACAGCAAGCTACAGTAATTTTCATGGTTGTTACAGGCGTTTATTTATACTTATACCGGCAGTGGTCCATCTTACAACGCAAGAAACGAACCGCCAATAAATATACTTAATCGGGTCAAACACCTGGCGGTTTATCGATGAAAACAAAAAGCGTTTTGACTGTTTTTGCCCATCCCGATGATGAAACTTTCAGGGCGGGTGGTACCTTGGCGCTGCTTGCAGCGCAAGGCATTCGCGTCCACACTCTAACTGCCACGCATGGTGAAGCCGGTTCGCGCGGGACACCGCCCATTTGTTCGAAGGATGAATTGCCAGGGGTTCGAGCGGAAGAACTGCGCTGCGCCTGCCAGGCGTTGGGGCTTGAACCGCCCATCATCCTGTCTTATCCAGATGGGCAGATCTCATCCATTGAGCCAACAAAGATCCTCTCAGACATCCTTGAAACTGTCGATCAGGTTCAGCCCCACAGCATCATTTCATTTAGCAAGGATGGGCTTTCAGGCCATCCGGACCATATCGCCATAGGCCAATATGCCTTACAGGCCTTTCATAAACGGAAATCTGTTCAAGCATTTTACAGCCTGGCGGTACCACAATCCATTGCGGACGCATTAGGAATGACTCAAATCCGTGCTGTACCGGATGAGTGTATCACGCACACGATAGACATAACAAGAGTCTGGGAGCCTAAATTGCAGGCGATCCGCTGCCATCAAACACAGCTCAATGAGTCACCTATCCTCAAAGCGGATCAACCCGAACAGCGCCTGTTCCTTGGAAAGGAACATTTTCGCTTGCTTGAAATTCGACCCGAAAGTTCCAGCCAGCAAGATGGCAGCAGCGATTTGCTGACAAATTTAGGCAAATCAACATAAAGGTGAAGGTTTGTGAATAACAGAATAAGTTCGATAAAAAAACAAGAATATTCTCAGTCAAACAAAAGGAGTTCAAATTGACCGCAATCATTAAAGCAGAAAACCTGACAAAAACCTATGGGGGACCAGATGATGGGACACTAGCAGTGGATTCCATCAATTTCGAGGTTGATCAAGGTGAAATCTTTGGATTTTTAGGGCCCAACGGAGCGGGGAAGACGACCACACAACGCATGCTCAACACATTGCTGGAACCAACCGCAGGCGAAATCTGGATTGATGGACGAAATCTACAGAAAGACAGCTATCCCATCAAGAGGATCATGGGGTCTGTTCCTGAGATGTCTAATGTTTATCCTGAGCTGAGCGGCTGGGATAACCTGATGTTCACCGCAAAGATCTATTTGGTGCCTAAAAAGGAACGTGAAGCTCGCGCATATGAGTTGTTGGAAATGTTTGATTTATGGGACAAGCGAGATATCCTGGCGGAAAATTACTCCAAAGGTATGCAGCGTCGCCTGAGTATTGCCATGGGCATCATCCACAATCCTACGCTGCTCTTTTTGGATGAGGCAACGACCGGACTGGACGCCAAAAGTGCTCGCGATATTCAAGACCTGATCCGCCAAATGAATGAAGACGGAACGACCATTTTCATGACCACCCATTTAATTGAAGAAGCCAACCAGCTTTGTGATCGGGTGGCCATCATCAACCACGGCAAGATCGCCACGATCGACTCGCCTGAAAACCTCAAGAAAACCGTCGAACAGGTGCAATCTGTGATCATCGCGCTTGAACCGGCTGGTGGGGCCCATGGGAATGCCCTCAGCGAAATGCCGGGCGTTATCGATTCGGTCAAGATGGGCGACAAATGGCGATTATATACAGAAGACCCCTCAGCCTTGCTCCCAAAACTGATGGCCTATGCGGAATCAAAGAATTTACAAATCGTCAGCCTGAACACCTTGGCCCCCAGCCTTGAAGATGTCTATTTGCAAATTACCGGCGGAAAACTCGGTTCAGAACAAGAAAAACCAGACAAAAAACAAACTCAAATGAAAAAAGGTAGGAGATAGAATATGTCCACAAATTCAATCACTCGAATAAAAAACGAAATCAGCCAGGCCTGGACGGTATCTCTCAAAGATGTGCGTGTTTATTACCTGACCCCCGGGATGATCATGTTTGGCTTCCTGATGCCCTTCTTTATGTTTTTCTCCTATTCCGTGGGCAGTAATCAGGGTGCGATCGAGGGCTTAGCCCGACTGCTGGCGATGACCTCCTTCTTCACTGCCGGCGCCGCTGGTCCCTTTATCATCCCAACTGAGTGACGGATTGGCACCTACGACCGCTTACTTGCTGCGCCAATGTCAACCCTCACCTTATTACTTGGGAAAACCGTCACCGGCGCACTCTTTGCCATTGCGGTGTCCCTAATAGCTCTGGGTGCAGGCCTGTTGTTGTTTGGTGCAAGTATCGCCCAACCCTTGCTATTAGCTGCAGGCATCGTTTTCAGTGCGTTCACATTTTCAAGTTTGGGGTTGATATTCGGTTCTATTCCCACCACCAAACCAGGCGATGTTCAAATGCCCAGCACTCTTTTACGATGGGGATTGCTTTTCATCAGCGGTGTGTTCATCCCCATCAGCCAGATGTCCCCTGCCTTACGGGTTATTTCTTACCTTTCCCCACTGACCTATGCGCAAGACCTGATGAACCACGCTGTGGTTGGCAGCGGTTTGATTAATCCCTGGATTGATATTGCCGTATTGATCGCAACATCAATAATATTTTTACTGCCCTCGCTTCGCATGCACCACCAGGCAAAGGTCAAGGGTGTTTAAAAAGCTTGGACGTGATGTTGGAGAAAAAATCATTCTGATCGAAAAGCATATTTATTTTAATCGTGTTCCGAAACAAAAAAGAAGCTGACTTGTTAGTCACCCTCTTTTTAGCGAAAAAAATTTCCTTTATTCGTCAAATGCATCATTGGGGCAATTTCTATGGCCACCGCCAGGGGCACGAGTCCCAAGGTCATTTTCGATGCC
>JBMCLF010000195.1:0-3710 GCA_048615215.1 Candidatus Brevefilum sp. | reverse complement strand
GGCGATCGCCCGGATCTGGGCCTCGTCGAGCGGATGGAAGACGACGATCTCGTCCAAACGGTTGAGGAACTCAGGGCGGAAATGCGCCTGTAATAGCCGGTTGATCTCATCCCGGGAGACTTGTTTGATTTGCGATTTATCCTCAACCGCGCTCATCCACAGTTCACTGCCCAGGTTGCTGGTCATAATTACCACGGTGTGGCGGAAGTCCACGGTGCGTCCCTGACCATCGGTCAGACGCCCATCATCCAAAAGTTGGAGTAAGGCGTTAAAGACTTCTTTATGCGCTTTTTCGATCTCGTCAAAGAGTACCACGCTGTAAGGGCGGCGTCGGACGGCTTCGGTGAGCTGTCCGCCCTCTTCAAAGCCAACATAACCAGGGGGCGCACCGAATAACCGGCTGACGGTGTGCTTCTCCTGGTATTCGCTCATATCGATCCGCACCATAGCGTCCTCGTCGTTGAAGAGGAATTCAGCCAGGGCGCGCGCCAGCTCGGTTTTGCCCACGCCGGTAGGCCCAAGGAAGATGAATGAGCCAATCGGACGGTTGGGATCCTGCAGGCCGGCACGAGAGCGCCGAACCGCATTTGAAACCACATCGACGGCCTCATCCTGTCCTATCACCCGGTGGTGGAGGCGTTCTTCCATGTGCATCAGTTTTTCCATTTCACCTTCCAGCAGGCGGGAGACCGGGATGCCGGTCCACTTGCCGACGACCTCAGCAATTTCCTCTGCGTGAACCTCTTCCTTGAGAAGCGGTGATTCTTCCTGAATAGTTTTCAAGCGTTTTTCAGCGTTTTCCAGGCGTGCTTGTAATTCATTAAGTGTGCCGTAACGCAGGCGGGCGGCTTTTTCCAGGTCAGCGCGGCGTTCAGCCTGTTCGATCTCAATTTCGGTTTGATCGATTTCCTCTTTTAAATCGCGGATTTCCTGGATGGCTTCTTTCTCCGTCTGCCAGCGCGCATGCAGTTCACTGGCTTTTTCCCGAAGGTCTGCCAGTTCTTTTTCGATATTTGCCAGGCGTTCTTTGGATGCTTTGTCCTTTTCTTTTTGAAGGGCTTGCTGCTCGATCTCAAGCTGCATAATGGCACGGTCGACCTCGTCGAGCGGCTGGGGCTTGGAGTCAATTTCCGTGCGCAAGCGCGCGGCGGCCTCATCTATCAGGTCGATGGCTTTATCCGGCAGATGACGATCTGCGATATATCGGTGTGAGAGTGTGGCCGCTGCTATGACGGCCGGGTCCGTGATACGGACACCATGATGCACTTCATACCGTTGTTTCAGGCCTCGCAAAATACTGATCGTATCTTCGACGGAGGGCTCATCCACGAATACGGGCTGGAAACGCCGTTCCAGTGCGGCATCCTTCTCAACGTGTTTTCGGTATTCATCCAGGGTGGTGGCACCGATCATGTGCAGTTCACCGCGTGCCAGCATCGGTTTGAGTATATTGCCGGCATCCATCGCGCCTTCAGCCGCCCCCGCGCCCACAACCGTATGCATTTCGTCCACAAACAGGAGGATCTCGCCTTCGGAATCTGTAATTTCTTTAAGAACAGCCTTAAGGCGTTCTTCGAATTCGCCGCGGAATTTTGCCCCGGCGATTAGCGAGCTGACATCCAGTGCGAAAATCTTTTTGTTCTTCAAACTTTCCGGCACATCACCATTCACGATCCTTTGCGCCAAACCTTCGACGATAGCTGTTTTTCCCACGCCCGGTTCGCCGATCAGGGCGGGGTTGTTTTTGGTACGGCGAGATAGGATCTGCACGATGCGGCGAATTTCCTGGTCGCGACCAATTACCGGGTCCAATTTCCCAGTTCGCGCTAAGGCTGTCAGGTCTCGGCCGTATTTAACCAATGCTTCGTAGGTGTCTTCAGGCGTTTGAGAGGTCACCCTCTGTGTTCCCCGAACGTCTTTAAGAGCTTCGAGGATGGCGTCCTTGGTCAGTCCGTAGTTAGCGAGCCGTTCTCCCTGATTGCTTTCAGCAAGCGCCAATAGAAGATGTTCGGTTGAGATGTATTCATCCGACATCCCTTTCGCGTAACGTTCAGCTGCGCTGATAGCTCTGGCCGTTGCTTGAGACATTCCGGGTTGTCCTGTCCCGCCTCCATAAACTTTTGATCGGCCTTCGAGGTCCTTCTGGACCTCCTCTCGCAACCCAGCGGGGCTGCCAGCAACCTTAGTGACGATGGCAGGAACAACGCCCTTGTCCTCCCGCAACAAGGTTAGCAGCAGGTGAGCCGGTTCGATGGCCTGGTGATTGTATTCTGAAGCGAGCTGTTGGGATTGGATCAGCGCGCTTTGTGCTTTTTGTGTAAATTTGTTTAAATCCATAAACTTATCTCCTGAAATCTGACACCATATGTTTTTGAAAACATGATGTCAGGAATTGTATTTTGTCTATAAAAATGATTTCTTTGTAATTTATTTTATGGAATTGGCATTTGAGTAATGTTAATAAAATATCAGAATAAAATAAGTGCCGTTATCAAGTTGTAGAATTTGCCAGACATGTGTGATTAGATGCTAAAATAAAATGAACACATGGACAAAAAAATCTGTAAAGTTCGTAATTTAAATCTGATCTCCTACCAACAAGCCTGGAATCTGCAAAATGCCCTGGCAGAGGAGATTGCCTTGGGTAAAGCGCCAGAGACCCTGCTCCTTCTGGAACATCCACATACCTACACCCTCGGCCGGCGAGGGCATGCTGAAAACCTGCTCTGGTCAAAAGAGCAACTTGAAACACAAGGCGTGACGGTGTTGTGGGTGGACCGGGGTGGGGATATCACCTACCACGGACCTGGTCAACTGGTTGGGTATCCCCTGCTGCGGTTGGCTCCAATTGGTTGGGCAGGGGAGCGCCTGCCGGATGCGGATTATGTGGGATATGTTCGCAAACTTGAAAAGGTGTTGATCCAAACCCTGGCAGAATTTGACATTGATGGCCGCAGGATAAAAGGAAAGACCGGAGTGTGGGTTAGATTATTAAAAGAAACCGAGCTCTTAAAAATTGCCTCGATTGGGGTCAAAGTGGGTTCGAAAGGGGTTTCGCGACATGGTTTTGCTTTAAATGTAGACCCGGATATGACATACTGGCAGGGGATTGTACCGTGCGGTCTGCCGGGGGTGGAAATGACGAGTATGGCGCGTGTGCGAGAAAATAATGTAAAAATTGAAGCAGTAAGAGGAGTGATTATCGATCGTTTTGCAGATGTATTCAAGCGAAAGATGATGCTGGATTAAATGCTTGCTACAGCATTTTTGGCATTAAAAGAATTATATGGCTTCCAACCTTGATCATCCAGGTTGGGTTTGACATCAATCATAAAAATCATTAAACTAAGAATACATAAAAATTTGTTATAATATGACTGTATCATGAATCCCGTGATTCATTAAAGGAGATCAGATGGCCGATTTAGATTATCAACTTACGATGCGATCCGGGCCAAAACCGGGAAAAACTTATCCGATTGAACAGGAAGAGCTCCTGCTTGGGCGTGATATGGAAAACGATATTGCCATCAGCGATCCGGAAGTATCGCGCCGGCATGCAAGGTTTTACCTGGAGAATAGCAACATTTATGTGGAAGACCTTGGCTCAACCAACGGCACTTTTCTCAACGGGGAACGCATTTCAAGTCCGCAGCAGCTGCGGCCCGGCGATGTGATCACCCTGGGTGAGAGCCTTGTGCTGGTCTTCG
>JBMCLF010000194.1:0-3731 GCA_048615215.1 Candidatus Brevefilum sp. | reverse complement strand
CATAAAATGCGATATTCGGCTTAAAACAACAGGCGAAATCGGCAGTACGGGTTACAGTGTCAGTTCCCCATGCCACCAACCTCGAATAAACGTCCGGGCCAGATGGGAGTACCGCTTCAATGGGGTCTAGGCCAATGCAGAGCAGAGATTTATTTCGCTGGCTTGCTTCTGTAAGTTTCCTAAAAAAATTCAACAGATCTCCTTCACTAAGCCTGACCGAGCACGGCTGCCAGTAATGCCATCCGGATGAACATGCCGTTCTGGACCTGCCTGAAATAGGCTGCGCGCGGATCTCGGTCCACCGTATAGTGAATTTCACCCACTCGTGGTAAGGGATGTAACACGATCATCTTTTCCTTTGCCATTGACATCAACTCCGGTGTGATTTCAAAGTAATTTTTGACCTGTTCATATTCCATAAGATCTGTGAACCGTTCTTTTTGGATCCGGGTGACATACAGCACATCGGCATTTTCGATCACGTCAGACACTTTATTGGTCTCACGCACATCGATCCCTTCATCAATCAGATGGTTCATGATCTCAAGGGGCACACGCAGCGTATCCGGTGACACAAAACGCAAGGAAACGTCATATTGGGAGACTAACTTGGTCAGGCTGTGCACCGTTCGACCGAACCGCAGGTCGCCAATCATCGCTATCTTCAAACCATCTACCCGGCCGAGCTCGGTTTTGATTGTGTAGAGGTCAAGCAATGCCTGAGTGGGGTGTTCTCCGGGGCCATCGCCTGCGTTGATGATTGGCACATGGGTATATTTGGCCGCTGTTGCGCTTGAGCCAATTTCCGGGTGGCGCAGAACAATTACATCACTGTACTGTTCAAGCGTCAACATGCTGTCAATCAACGATTCACCCTTGGAAACTGAAGAGAACTGGATTCCTTCGGTGATTGGAATAACTTTTCCACCCAACCGCTCCATAGCGGCGATGAACGAAGAACTGGTACGTGTACTCGGCTCATAAAATACACAGGCTAGGGTGAAGCCGTCCAGCAAATCGCAGGTTCCCCAATGTTTTGACATCGCAGCCATTTCATCCGTACGGGTGAAAATATAGTCTAAATCATCCTTCGAGAACTGGCTGACGCTGAGAATGTCTTTTTGATAAAGACCGTTTAAGAACTTTGGTTCTCGTTTTTTTGTGTCTAAATCGAATAAAGGGCGTAATTTATTATCTGTCATAGTTTCCTCTTCCTGATTAATCTGAATAAAATGAAAGGACTTTTCCATCTCGGTAGACTTCTTGTCCTTTATAAAACACATTATTCACCCGTCCGGTCATTGAATATCCTTCAAAGGGTGACCAGCCACATTTTGTATAAAGCGGATGGTTGGGAAAATCATAACTGTAAGACTCATCCACTTCAATCCAGGTTTCTGGTTGTTCGGGCAGGTGATAAATACGGCGGGGATTTGTGTACAGCAAATCAACGATTCGCTCATATGTGATCCGTCCCTCAGCAGCAGCTGTGAGCAAAAGGGGCAGGGTCGATTCCAATCCTGGCATGCCAGGGGGGATTTGGTCTTCCATTCTTATTCGCGGATTATCTTCCGTGTACGGGAGAGTTTTCATTCTCTGATGTTTTTTTTCAGGCCCGGTGTTTACTCCTTTCTCTAATAACGTATGTGGTGCGTGATCACTGGCAACACAATCGATGGTTGTGTTGATGTGCTCCCAGAGCGCATCAACATCTTCTTGAGTGGCCAGACAAGGCCGAACTTCTCCTAAAGGCCCCAACCGATCTGCATCAGATTCGGTAAGAAAGAGATGATGCGGTGTGACTTCGCAGGTCAGCTTCAACCCGGATGCTTTTGCGTCGGCAATTAACTCAATCTCTGTTTTTCGTGAAACGTGGCAAATATGAACAGAACGGTTGTAAATATCAGAGACCGCAATAGCCAGCGCGATCGAATCGCCTTCCGCATGAAAGGCAATCGGTTTCTCAGCAGGCCAGGCCTGCCCGATTTTACATAGGGTCTCAATTCCTTCCACCCGAAGAGGCCCGTAAGTATCATTCAGATAAACTTTTAATGCCGGGGATTTTTCAGCCAATGCTGGCAAATGTTGGATATGATTTTTTGAAGCACCTGAGAATAAAAAAACATCGCACAGACTCTCTTTTAAAGCTCTTGTCTGTGCGATGCGCCAGTCTTGATAAGTCACCAATGGCGGTTGCGTATTTGGCATGGCGAGTAGGGTAGTGAAACCTCCCGCCAGTGCAGCAGCGCTGCCTGTTCGGAAATTTTCTTTATGTTCACCTCCTGGTGTGCGCAGGTGAACATGCGCATCAACTAGTCCTGGAAATTTCAAACGCACCAACCTTCCGGCGATAATCCAAATTGCCTAGTTTTATCATTGATCCGGCAATTCGTCAAGTCAACCGCGTTAGTTTGTCGAAAATGTTATCAAAGTAAAATCGTTAGCTCAAATGATAATGTTACTGGCGTAGCATACTGAAATCTCACACGATTAGATAAATTATTGTTCATAACACAGTAATCGCTTGTGGCAATAAAAATTCACATAAAAAATCTGTCTAAAAAGCATGGAACAACCGATTCAGCAATTTTTTAGATCATAATCCTCACCTGTAGGATGCTGTAACCAAGTGGAACACCTAGAAGGTGCTGGATGAGGTGATGTTGAAACGCATCTTCCATCTCATCAGTTAACATTAAAAACCTTGTTTACCGACAAATAAAACACGCTCACCCGCTTTTTTGTTTCAATCGCAATCGAAAATTTTATTTTCGCTTCCGCTTACCCTTGCGAAGATTTCGATATGCTTTATCCAGGCCATCCATAATTTCATCTTCACGTTTGGCAACATAGGCCAGGATTGAGATCTCATCCCCCATGGCAGCCGTGCCGGCAATCTCCATGCGCTTTTGATCCTGGTTGCGAATTTTCTTCAATGAATGGACAACACCCTGAACCTGTATCAAGCCTTCCTGATTCCTGAGGTGAAATGATATTTCGACAGAATCACCCCGTTGCATTTTACAGCTACCAGAGACGGCCATCCCTATCCGAATTTCATTTTCCTCCAACACGGCCAGTTCCATAAGTTTGGCTGTAATATCCACGTTTTCATCCGCGCTGATGTCCACTTCAACAGTTTTCTCCGGCGTCACCCATGAATGATACAGGTCCGTTGAGATGCTCTTGGGAAACTCGAGCTTTTTGAGAAGGACAACATGATTGGTGTAATCAATAGACATCGGGTAAGCCCGGATCAATTCGGGAAGAGACTTGCTTTCGATGTAAGTGCGGCGCTCGTGCTTGATGCAAACTGCCTGGTAGGGATGAACAATCAATCCGATGGTATTATCTGGATGGATCATGGCAACATCTGCCTCATAGGTGATTGGAACCCCCCGGTAAATATTGTAAAGAGTGACCGGCCTCTGTTCATTCAGATGCACGCGCAGGCGGTTCAAAATCATCTCGGCTGTTAACGCTTTTTGCTTGTTTTTTTCCATCCCGCCGCTCCTTCAAACCTTGGCTTTTCATTCCTCCGGGCTGGTAGGCAGTCGGGGCATCTTGGGACCTTCGACACCCAGGAAATCAGCCAGGGCCGCCCTGAGGGCTGTGCGATCATCCCAGGGATATTCAATGTGCCCAAAACACATTGATTGCTCATGCCCTTTGCCGCATACGATCACCAGGTCATCTTTCTCAGCCCGCGCCACTGCCCGCCGAATGGCCGT
>JBMCLF010000193.1:0-3760 GCA_048615215.1 Candidatus Brevefilum sp. | reverse complement strand
GATCCTCGGCGGCAGCTTTAGCGCATATCCCCGAGATTATCAGGAATGGTTTGTCCGGCGCTGTTTCGACGCAATGAATGAGGTCAACCCTGATGATGCCCAGGACTTTGAAACTCTGGAAGCGGCACAAATTCGAAATGTGGAGAGCAGTCACCGCAATGTGGGCTTGGTGATCGAGACACGCCCCGATTTGGTTGACCGGGAAGCGCTGACCTGGTACCGCAGGCTTGGCGTAACCAAGGTGCAGATGGGTGCTCAGAGCCTGAACGATCAGATTTTAGAACTTAATAAGCGCGGTCATACTGCCGAGGAGACACTGGAAGCTACTGCGCTGTTACGCGCCGGTGGGTTCAAGGTTGTACTGCACTGGATGCCCAACCTGTTAGGTGCCACCCCTGAATCTGACCGGAAGGATTTCGTCCGGCTGTGGGGTGATGGTGCTTATTGCCCGGATGAATTAAAGATCTATCCCTGCCAGCTTTTAGAAAATACAGAACTTTACGATTTATGGCAGGAGGGCGCTTATCAACCGTATTCTGAAGCTACATTGCTGGACCTGATCGCGGATTTGAAGACGACCGTGCCGCGCTACTGCCGAATTAATCGCATTATCCGTGACATACCATCCACTTATGTGGTGGCGGGAAATAAAAATAGCAGCCTGCGGCAGGATATTCAGCGCGAGATGAAGCGCCGTGGCACCCAATGCGAGTGTGTACGCTGTCGGGAAATCCGGCAGCTGAAGGTCACGGCTGAAAGTCTCGAACTGCATGATCTGGTCTATCATCCAGCGCATGCGGAAGAGCACTTCCTTTCCTTTGATACTGAAAATGATAAGCTGGCGGGATTTTTACGCCTGTCTCTGCCATCGGATACTCACCAAACCGGGATGCAGGATCTGGTTGATGCTGCTATCATCCGCGAAGTTCATGTTTATGGCCAATCGCTGGAAGTGGGGGAGGAACGTGACGGTATTGCTCAGCACAGCGGCCTGGGCACCCGCTTGATCGAGGAAGCGGAGAAAATAGCAGAAGCCAGAGGGTACCAAAAACTGGCGGTGATTGCCGCCATCGGCACCCGGGGCTATTATGCCAGACGCGGTTTTGAATTGACAGAAAATTACATGGTGAAAAACCTGTAATTTCCCACTTTGCCAAGTGTAAATTAGATAAAGACAGTCAGCAGCTCGGTAACAAGCGGATACAGGCTGAGGGCGATTAACCCCATTAAAACACCGACCAGCCAGCCAGCGAAGACGTCGCTGAGATAGTGCACGCCCAGGGAAACACGCGAAAGCCCCACCCAGGGAGCCCAGATGGTGAGTAATAAGCCGAACCACCCCGGGCCTATGGCGAGCCCCATCACCGCCAGGGCTGCTGATCGGGCGGCATGGCCAGATGGGAAAGAGTGCGGATCGGTGATACGGTAAATGGAACCCCACTCTCCTTCCGGGCGTGGGCGGCGGATCGTGACCTTGAGCAGGATCACTGCTGCAGCCATTATGACCAATCCAACGCTTAGAAATACCGCCCTTTCCCGCCAAGCACCGCTGCTGAATATCCATACGATGAACAACCCCGCCATCCAAAACCAGGAATCGCCCGAATGAGCAAAAACTTTTAATATAAGCGACAAGATTGCTCTTTCAGGAGGGGTATAAAGCGACCTGGAAAGCCGTGCATCGAGAGTGAGCATTTGTTTCAGCCAACGCTTCAACTTCGATCCTCCAGGTCTTTTCGCAAGATCTCAAGCTGGTAGGGCTTGTCGGCGTCCATACCCATCTCTGCGTAGGGTGAGACGAGAGCCATGCCATCGATTCCCAGTTTTTTGCAAACTCTCTGCACCGCTTGTTGTAAAGTGACCATACGTAATGCTACCAGAATCAGGCTGTCAAAGCCCAGAAGGCTCACCTGTCTGAGCGGGTTCTTCCTGGCCCTGGCTAGCTTATTCCAAAGGGGATTTTCTTTGGCGAAAAATTCCCGGTCAACAATGTTCATGTCGCCGCCGCAGACCGTCAGGTCTTTAAGCCGGACAAAGGTCCGGTTGGCATTTGGGAATCGATTATTCATCGTGTCTTTTGTGATGACATTGTAGTAAACCAACGCATGCGGGTTCTGGGCGACCTGGCCAGTTAGCCAATCGATCATCTGCGGTTGGATAGCGGGGAGATCACCGGAAGCGAGCAGCACTTTCGTGGTTTCAGAGTTGTGACCACTTGCCGCCATTACACCGGTGCTGATATTTTCAAATAACCCCCCGTCATCGTCTAAATAATGAAGCGGTTTCTTGGATTGGAGCTCTTGAAATTCCGGTAATCCGATGATGAAAATCTCACGTACAGAGTCTGATCCGTTGAGCGCATCCAACACCCACTGCACCATAGGCCTGCCATGAATATCAAGCAGACAACGCAAACCCCCGATAGATTGGGAATAGAGCGGATCGTCTTTCGCTAGGATGCCGCCTGCCAGGACCAGCGCGTTCATGCGAATCAATTCAGCACCTGTAGTTGGGGTTTGAGTTCTGCTGCGTCAATAAGTTCGGATATCATTTTGAAGTAGCCGTTGTGATTGCGGTAATCTACTTTATTCCGGTAACCGCTGGCTGCCAGCAGCCCGGCCTCAATCATATTAGTTCCGAAAGACCGCCCTTCATACACGGGAGTGGTGGTCACCAAATACTTGACCCCAGCTTCACGGAAGAGCTGAATGTCATCAAGGGTGGTGGTATTGGTGACAATGATCTTCCCCTCCAGGCGATCGGGCATAAATTGGGTGATGTAATGGCAGTCGCCGGCGATCACGCTGGCCCAGTCGAAAATCCACTCAAATCTGGGATGGCGTTCTTGCTGTTTTTCTCCCACCGGATAAACCCACTTAAACGGCAGCCGGCTGACAAGCGGAATTAACATGGCTGCCAGGGTTTTGACCCCGCGCTCCTTTCGTATTGGCAATGGAACGCCTAAAGAAAAAAGGGCATCACCAAACCGGCAGTCATATCCAGCGTCCACGAAGCTTCGCAGCAGACCGTAACGATCGACGGCTGTCATCACAAGCGCGTTTCGGCCAATGTGATCTAAATAATCTCCCACCTGGTCTTCTAAAAAAGATGCGGATTGGGCTTCCAGGGTGTTTTTTAATCCGCAACCATCCACAATGGGGGATAAGTTTACATCTCTGACCATTGGCAAAACAGAGTGCAATGGATACCACTTATCGTCAACAAACAACCCAAGATCGGTCCCACCCACACCGAAGGCGTCCACGTGGCCATCGTTTTCTTTGAATAAATGCCGGGCGGCCCGCATATCTCCTTCTGTTCCAATCCTTTTAATGTGGATTTGCTCCCCAAGGAGGTTGATGATCACGGATTTATCCCGGCGCGATGAACCTAAACTGATACTGAGGGCTTTTTTCATAAATTAATTCCCGAAATTTGATTTTTGCTTAGCGGCAAGTATACCATGTCCGCTTTGATTTTATGCTTTATTTACCATAAACACCAAAGGGTTGCGAGCGTTATGCACCTTTTTGAGCGGTATAATTCAGGCTTGAATTGGAGGATGTTTTATGCAGAATCAACACACTGCCATCCTTTGGGATCTGGATGGCACCATCATAGACTCAAAAGAATGTCATTACACATCCTGGAAAGCGGCTTTGGAAAAACACGGCTTTTCTTTCAACAGATCTCTTTTTGAAGGAAATTTTGGACGAAATAACCAGGCTGCCCTCCGTATCTATCTTGGTTTTAAGCCTGA
>JBMCLF010000192.1:0-3769 GCA_048615215.1 Candidatus Brevefilum sp. | reverse complement strand
TCTGTAAGCGCTGACCTTTCAGGTTTTTGGAATGATGTGAACCTGGAGCAGATTTTGATTTGGGACCCGGATGTGATTATCGTCCCGCCTTATGGCGGTGCAACTGTGAGCTCGATCACTGAAAGCTCTGAATGGCAAATCCTCGACGCAGTTCAGGCCGGACGTGTTTATCAGATGCCCAAATTAGTCGTCCCGTGGGACACGCCTTCCACAGACTCAGTTTTGGGTATTGTCTGGATGGCACAAATGCTTCATCCCGAACTTGTTGATCTCGATTGCAGCAATGAGGCAGAATACTTCTATAACACGTTCTATGATTACGCAATAACCGATGATGAGATCCAGACCATTTGCCAGTTTGAGTAAATCAAACAAAGGGCTGACCAGAGGCCTGATCGTCGGACTGGTTTTCCTTCTGCCGTTAATCCTATTCACCGTCTCATTAAGCCTGGGGCGGTACGAGATTGGGCCCGTTGATGTTCTTCGGGTGCTGCTTTCACCAATTTTTCCTGATTTGGCTGCAGATATTCCCGAAATTGCCCAGCAGTTGATACTGAGAGTCAGATTGCCACGAATATTGGGTGCCCTTTTAATCGGCGCCAGTTTTGGTGGCACAGGAACAGCATTTCAGGCGATTTTCAAAAATCCCCTGGTGGACTCAAATATCCTTGGTGTAACTTCTGGCGCTGGTTTTGGGGCAGCGATTGCTCTTCTGTTGATGCGCAGCGGTTTAGAGGTACAGATCTCCGCCTTTGTGTTCGGTTTGGCGGCTGTTTTCCTGGCGTTCTTTGGCAGCAAGCTGTACAAATCTACACCGCTGCTGATGCTGACATTGATGGGAATCCTTGTGGGGTCTTTATTCAGTTCTCTTACGTCACTGTTGAAATATGTTGCCGACCCACTTGACACCTTGCCCGCAATCACTTTCTGGTTGTTGGGAAGCCTGACAGCGGTGACCTGGGGCAGGTTATTGTTCCTGTCAATTGTTACACTATTAGGCCTTGCCTTCCTGGTATCCATCCGATGGCGCTTAAACATCCTTTCACTGGGAGATTCAGAAGCAAAATCACTTGGGCTTGAACCAAACAGGATGAAATTATTGATCATCATCTTCGCCACAATGATGACTGCCTCTGCTGTTTCTGTGAGCGGTGTGATTGGATGGGTAGGGTTGGTGATTCCTCATGCCGGCCGCTTGCTGGTTGGACCGGATCACAAATATTTACTCCCTGTGTCAATCTGCCTGGGGGCTTCATTTCTGATGTTGATTGATGATATTGCTCGAACTATCCTCCCAGGTGAAATCCCATTAGGAGTATTAACTGGACTTGTAGGGGTTCCGATTTTGATCCTGTTATTGCGCCGCAGTCAGTCTTGGTGGTGAAATTTTGCTTCTCAACGCTCAGCATTTACGCTTTAGTTATATCCCCGGGGAGACGGTTTTGCACGATGTCTCTTTAAAAATTGACAAGGGCGAAATTCTTTATATACTCGGAAGGAACGGGGGCGGTAAAACAACATTGCTTTCCTGCTTAGCGGGTCTGCTAACGCCGGCCTCGGGCGAGATCATCCTTGAAGGCAAACCGCTTACCTCATTTAATGCCGCCCAGCGTTCCCGAAAAATAGGCTTGATCCCACAAATGCATACCCCAGTTTTTGCTTACAGTGTCAGAGAAATGGTCATGATGGGCCGTGCGCCACATCTGCATTGGCTGGAATCGCCCTCACAAATCGATCAAAACATCGTGGAAGAATCGATGGAACAGGTGGGAGTCTACGAACTACGGGATCGTCCATATACGGAAATTAGCGGTGGTGAACGTCAACTGGTTATGATTGCGCGAGGATTGGCGCAAAAATGCGAGATCCTGTTAATGGATGAACCAACTGCACACCTGGATTTGAGTAATCAGCACAGAGTTCTGGAAATCATACAGCAATTGAGCAGACAAGGATTAAGTTTTATTGTCTCATCACATGCGCCCAACGACGCCCTGACTTACGCAGACCAGGTACTGTTATTGAGCGACGGCTGGGTGACAGATTACGGCCCGCCTGAAACGACTTTGACTGAACCGCTTCTGTCCTATGTTTATGGCATACGAACTGAAGTGATCTACAACCATGAAAATGGTGCATTGACGCCACGTGCCGTTGTTCCTCGCAGACCAACAATTATTTCGCCAGAATCGATTAACGATCCCCGGAGCTTACTCAGTGATCTTTTCGAAAGAGGAAAGTTAGACCCCCAAATTTTAATTCTCACCGGGTTGAGCGGTGCGGGAAAAACCACATGGTGTATGCGCCTGGCGAAATTGGCAGAAGAAAATGCGCTGAAGGTTAAAGGAATCCTATCACCGGGCGTTTACAAAGGGGATCAAAAGATTGCGATTGATGCCAGGGACATTGAAAGTGGTGTTTCTCACCGACTGGCGATGTTACGAGAAAGAGCGGCCGCTGAATTATCCACGCCCCGCTGGCAATTTGATCCCGAAACGGTCTCCTGGGCGAATCAAGTATTGAAAGAAATCCAGTTTTGTGATCTGTTGATTCTTGATGAAATAGGCCCTTTGGAATTATTGCGCGACGAAGGCCTGACAGCGGGTTTGCGCCTGCTTGATACAGAAAACTACCGAGTGGCCTGTGTCGTGGTGAGATCCTCACTGGTGCCGAAGGCCTTACAACGCTGGCCGGAAGCTATGGTTGTTAGTGGGGAGTCAAGATCCATGGATCAGACCGAGTTCAATGGTGGCTAGCAGTGCCTTCAGATGGCTTCTTTGCGCAGACAGATTGTTAAGATATGATCCACGATCATATGAAAATCTTCAATCATTTCCATGCTGTCTGTGGGGATCACAAGGCAGTGATCGACTTTATCGACTAGTTCTCCACCCTCGAAACCGGTTAACCCAAGAGTGATTCCACCACGCGCATTGGCTTCTTCCACAGCTCGGAGCACATTCGGTGAGTTTCCGCTGCCGCTGATGGCAATCAGCACGTCTTTTGGTTCGATCAAGCTGATGAGCGGCTCAGCAAAGATGCGATCATAGCCTTCATCATTGGCATAGGCAGTGAGGGATGGGATGTTATCGCCTAACCCGATAACGATCATCCTTTTGGAATCAGGCATACGCGTATTTTTGCCAAAATCGCAGACCATGTGCGCTGCAGTCGCCCAACTGCCGCCATTGCCGCAAATAAATATCGCCCGCTCCTCATCACGGGCATTTTCAAGAACAGACAAAAGCTCAATAAGGTCTTCTATGGGGAAATTATTTATCACAGCTTTTAATGCAGTAAAGTATTGGTTGATGGTCGTTTTATGGTCAATCATGGGTATCTAATCCTTGAGATTGTTGTTGATATTCTTTATGCCTCTGGCGCAGGTCATGTTGGGTAGCTTTTCCGGTGGTGCCGATTTGTTGGATTGTGATTGAACCAACAAGATTTCCGATGTAAGCAGCTTCTTTTGCTGTTGCACCGGCGCACAGCGAGAGGCCAATGCCCGCAAGGACAGAATCGCCTGCGCCAACAATATCTATCGGTCCTTCTGTAAGAAATCCGGGGATGTGAAAGAAAGTTCCGTCCGCCATCCCCCCTATGCCTTTTGCGCCCAAGGTGATGAAAACCGGCTTTTGATAGGCTGCCCAGAGCACTTCAGCAGCAGTTGAGGCGGCAGAAATTGGGTCATTTTCACTAATATTTTGTGTGTCTGAATCAAGATGTTTGACCGCGCTCAACGCTTCGTTTAAGTTCATCTTCAGAGACA
>JBMCLF010000191.1:0-3796 GCA_048615215.1 Candidatus Brevefilum sp. | reverse complement strand
GGATACGGCGAGTGGTGAGACCTCCCAATTGTATCAAAGTGACGTCGCCTTCGGACATTCCCCCTCCTTTTCGCCCGATGGAAAAAAATTGGCCACCTACGATACTACCCAGAGTGCTATCCGCGTGCTGAACTTATTTACCTCCCAAGAATCAGGTATCCCCCGCATCCTGCCTGGTTCGGGAGATTGGTCTGTGGACAGCGCGGAAATCTTGTTCACGGACGTGATGGAAGCTGAAAACGAGCCTTTCGTGGAAATTTACATCGCCGACCTGGAAACAGGCACCGTTCAAACAGCTTTTCAAGAACCCACCAGCGACACCGATTTCAGCCAGCCGCGCTGGACACCGGATGGGAAATGGATGGCTGTATCCTTAAGGCCCGTTAACAGCAATATTTCTAAAGCATTGTGGCTTCTGTCATTGGATGATAAGCAACCCATTAACATTGCTGCTAATCATTCCGCCAATTACTCCGCTTACCGGTGGGACCCCTGGGGTGAGTCGCTGGCCTACCAGCGACTGATCTTAAGTGGATCAGACCCCGAAATCACAATCTGGCGTTGGGATTGGGACACCCAGCAGGCACAGCAGATCATTGACAAAGGCACCCGCCCCCATTGGCTGCCCTGAAATCCAAAAAAGTGGACAATTTGTGAGTTTTTGAGAGGTTTTATCCCTTAGGATGTGAAGGATGGAAAATAAAAAATGACTCGCACCTGATGGAAAGGGCCTTCACCAATGAAAAACTTACAATGTCCCAAGTGCCACTCACGTGAAATTGTGCGACTACCTGGCAACATCCAACCGCCAGCAATGTTCAGCGGCGCAAAACCACCTTCCTCGTTCAAGACGATAAATATCACTCATTATTGCTGCATGAATTGCGGATATTCTGAACGGTGGGTGGATGATCCGGCTGATTTGAAGGAATTGCTCAAAAAGTATGGGTTTTAATAGGCAAGAGTTCAATACCTTACATGCTCCTTAACGCCCCAGCGGGGGCGTTTTTATTTTAATCTTGATCGAACAATAAAAAATTCATGTTGACCCTCACACCCTTCAGGCTCAGGGCAGATCCCTCACGCAAGCAGAAAAGTTTGACTTTAAACCAAAAACCCCTTTTGATGTAAAAAATAAACGTTTTACCAGGTAATCATTTTCTTCTGAAGCGAATGGTATGCTCCCCTTTAGGAGATTCAGGCCAATAATTCAGACGCTGCTCATCCGATGAATACTCATAACGTCCATCTGAGACTGTAATTATGATGCCCTTTCCATAGTGAAATTCTGGAATATAAATGACAGTAGGCTCTTCAACCTCTGGGTCGCCCCTGAAAACGAATTCAAAACGCGCCCGCCGCAGCCTGAATCGTAGCTTCAAAGGCGTGCCGGCAGTCGCAATCGGATAGGGCCGGATAAAAGCTTCTGGTGCACGCGCGCCGGAATTAATGTCCTGCGAGTCATCCTGCTGATCCCGGCTGAAGATGGAAAGGTCCTCATCATTCCACAGATCTCCATGGGCATTGGTATTATCCGGTGTGTAATTCCAGAGTGTTCCATGGAGCAGGTTGGCTTCAAGCGCCTGAAAAGAGGCATCCAGCGCCAGGATCTGCTTATGATAATTGCCGGTGCTGTAAGCCTTCCTGCTGTGCATATCAAAGGGAATGCCAAACTCGCCGATCAGCAGCGGTATATCACCAAACTTTTCATTACTCATTTCTTTCATCTCTCGCAAAACTTGCTCGAACAAGGAGCGAATGCGCCATGGCCCCAGCGCCAACCTGCCGGTGGCCAGGTCCATTGTTGCGTACCAACGAAAACGCTTGGTGATTAGAGTGACATCATCATACCAATGAGAAGCGTTCACGACATTTGGGATATCCTCTTCGGTCCAATCCGGCATTCCCTTGTGCGGGACGGATTCGATAAAGATATGAGAAGGACGATCAACCTCACGAATAGCCTTCCCAAACCGGTTGACGAACGGCCGTAAAAAGTGATTGGAGAAATCCACTGCCTTGCCATTTACTCGCGCAAAGTGATCCGGATGGTGCACCTCAGGCAGGCCATCTTCCCCATAATCCCAGACACCGTTTTGCCGCCAAACACCCGCACGGTCATCCTGCCAGGCGCGTAATCCTTCGGGATTTAATAACCGTGTCCCGGTCTTGCGCACACCGAGGCCTTTGATTTCATAAAAATCCACCTCGGTTGGCAGCCCATCTCCCAACAGCATGCTCTGGTATGGCGTGGGAGAAGCACCTAACTGATATAAGGGATCCTGTACCCGGACGTCATCAAAACCGATCCAGCCGTCGGATGGCTCGTTGAGTGTATCGTAACCGATGACATGAGAGAAACCCTTGAGACGCAGCGCCACTTGCTGAATCGCTTCAATGTAATGCGACTGCAAAAACTCCTGAACGAGTTCTCCATCAATACGGGTTTTGGGTGCAAAAACATCACCGGCAAAAAACAGGGTAAACATGGTCGCCGAAGCCAGCTTATAGCTGTTTGTCCCCCAGATCATCCGGGGGTAATTCTCGCCCATCAATGCGTGTACCACCGCGGCGCCCGAGGGATGGAGGTTCTCAAGTTCAAACCCGACCGCCTCCAGGGTCCAACCCGGGGCACCATCACCTCCTGAAAAGCGGCTCCAAACATCCTGGTGGGGATCGATGAATAGTTGCAAGCCGTATTCCCCCGCTTTGGCAACCACTTTTTCCAGATAATCCAGGTAAGCCTCGTCATATTGCCCCGGTCCAGCGTGCTCGATCGCCTCCCAGGTGATCAAGAAGCGCAGGGTGGTCAACCCCCAGTGCTTCAAGCGTTTGAAGTGCTCGTCAGCCTCATCAAGGGGAAAGGGCCGACCCACAAAGCTGACCGTACGGTGCTCAAAAAACCTCTCCTTGCGGTAGGTGGCGCCATCCGGTACAGATGGCACCTTGGATGCCCCGCTCACATTAACCCCGCGCAACATCAGCCGCCTGCCAGAGTGATCTAAAAACCAGTGGCCTTGAATTTCCAATTTAATCCTCCTTATCAAAAAACCGCCGATGAAAAATTTCAGCCGACGGTTGTTGCCTTTTTATTGTCGTTGAGTTTCCAGGATTATTTTGACCCGTTATCCGTCTCACGCAGGGTCACAATCAATGTCGAGAGCGCATGATCCACGTCTGAAAGTTCTTCAAGTTCAAAATTATTTTGCAATTCAGGCAGCGCTTTTTGCCAGGTCTCGAGCAGGTCAAGCAGGGCGCCTTTATCATCTCGCAGTCGGTCGGGGACTGGCCCCTTGAGTTTATCTTCTGGTATGGGTATTGGGTGAACTGCGCTCAGATCATGCTTTTCAAGCACTGGATAAATAAATTCAGCAGTGTCTTCTTCACTTGCAAGTTTAATCAGCGCTCGTTTCCCCTCCGGTGTGAGATGGTCAATCTCCGCCAGGCTTTGGGCAACTGCGCGACGTACGTGCAGATTAAGATCATCAGACAAATATATCAGATCCGGCAGTGCATCCTGTCCTAACAAATTCGTCAGGGTGATCACAGCCTGAGGTCGAACAAAAGGATTGGGATCGCTGTAAGCAATCTGGCGCACATCTTCTTCAGAAACCCGGTCCTCCCATTTTGAGACCGCTGCCAGAGCCGTTTCCCGCACTGTAATTGCGTTGTCACGTAACAAGGGCCGCACCAGCGGTAGGGCAGCTTCGTAATCCGCCTGCATCATCATCTCAATCAGGTTACGGCGCAATCGATTGCTGGGGTCACTCAATAGCGGCGAGAGGATGGAAGCCGC
>JBMCLF010000190.1:0-3807 GCA_048615215.1 Candidatus Brevefilum sp. | reverse complement strand
AGCCCCAGTGTAATCGCAGAAGCACCGAGGGGCAGCATCAGCAATGGATCTAGAAAGTCATTGAGGGGTGTGCGCTGCTTGAGGGCATAAGCTACCAGCAATCCCAGGATGAGAGTGATCAGGATTGTGATCAGCGCAAACATGAAGGAGTTGCGGGCGGCGGTGATGGGCGGGACGTAGAATAGGGCTCTACGTGGGTTTCTCCAGAGTTCACGATAATACCTCAAGGTTATCCCGCTCTGAACTTCGCCGCGTTCATCCCGATTTGCTTCTAATTTTACAAATGAACGTAAAGCAAGAGACGCCAACGGTGAAACCAGAAGGCTGAAAAGAGTGACAATAAGGACCAAGACCACCACGCGTTCCACAAAATTGTTAGGTTTGTGTACGCCGATTTCCCGAGAGCGGGGGGCTACGGCAATGTCCCGTAAACCGGCAAGTTGGTTATAGCCGATGGTAATTCCCAGGGTGAAGAGCAGTTGTAGAATAGAAAGCACACCGGCCAGAGGCAGGTTCAAAAGATGCAGCGCCTGGATATAGATATCCACCTCAAGAGTAGCATGTTGAGGTCCGCCCAGCATAAGGACCACACCAAAACTGGTGAAATTGAACAAAAACACCAGCAAGGTGGCCGAGAGGATTGAGGGCCGCAGCAAGGGAAGGGTTACTTTTTTGAAGGTCTGCCAGGGGTTGGCCCCCAAAACCGTGGCGGCATGCCTCAGTTGGATGCTTTGCTGAGACCAGGCATTGCTGACCACACGGATGATGATGGTTGTGTTGTAAAATACATGCGCGGTGAGGATAGCCCAAAAGGTGTTCAGAAATTGGATTGGCGGGGCATCGAGTTTGAAGAGGGCTATTAATCCCAGGTTGACCCAACCGCGCGGCCCCAGCAGGGCATTGAAGCCGGCGGCAACCACTACAGTCGGCATGATGAACGGGAGCGTGCTCAATAATTTGAGCAATTTTTTTCCGGGAAAGGTAAACCGGGCAAACAACCAGGCGCCGGGAAGGCCGATGATCAGCGTCAGAAAAGTGGATAGTGTTGCCTGGAAAATTGTGAACCCGAGCGGGTCCCAAAGTTTATTCCATTTAAGATCAGCCAGGCTAAAATCCCATTCCGGCGAGATGATCAGGTTGAACAGGGCGATCAGCGGTTGGTAAAAAAAGTAACCCAAAAAGGCGGCGGGCAGCAGCCAGAAGAGTACTGCCCGCCAGGTGGGATTACCAAACCATTGTCGTAATTTTTGCTTCAATTGGGTTACTCCAATACCGTCTCTGTCCAGGCTTCAATCCATTCTTCCCGGTTTTGATTAATGCGTTCGATGGAAAGTGAGGCTGGCTGATCAGGTATCTGAACGTTATCAATGAAGACCTGGGGAAGATCGGCTTCTGAGTTGACCGGGAAAACGAACATTTGCAGCGGGATGTCTTCCTGGAAGGGGACACTGAGCATGAAATCCACCCAGGCTTCAGCCAGGTCGCGGTTCTGGGTACCATCCAGGATGCCGACAAATTCAATCTGTCGGAAGCAGGTGTTCGGCCCAATGATGGATGCAGTTGGCGCTTCCTCTGGTGGATCTTCGGCAAAATAGACCTCAGCAGCGGGACTGGAGCCATAAGAGACGACAAATGGTTGAGGGCCCTGTCCAGTTGAGCCGCTGAAGTTCGAATAGTAAGCGGTCTCCCAGTCGCTGACCACAACCAGCCCATTTTCATCCAGGGCTGACCAGTAATCGAGGTAACCATCTTCGCCAAATTGAGCGATGGTAGCCATCAGAAAGGCCAGACCCGGGGAAGATGTTGCTGGATTTTCGGTGACCAATAAGCCTTCATACCGGGGCTCTGTCAGTTCTTCAAGAGAGATTGGCACATCGAGGTCGTTCTCTTCCAAATATGCTTTATCATAGTTGATGCAGACATCGCCGTAATCCACAGGAAGGGCATGATTGTCCGGGTCTACTTTGAATTCGTCCGGAATGTCCGCAAGGCGGGGGGACTCATAAGGCTCAAAGATGCCCTGCTCGAGCGCACGGGTCAGGAAAGTGTTATCTACACCGTAGAACACGTCCGCAATCGGATTTTCTTTAGAAAGGATCGCCTGGTTCAAAGCAGAGCCGGTATCGCCGCTGCGCACAAAATTGACGGTCGCATTTTGTTCGGCCTCGAACTGAGCGATGACATCTTCGCTGACTGCAAAGGAGTCATGTGTCATTACGGTCAGCGAGCGGGGCTCATCGGGCGTATCTTCCTCAGGAGGGGCTTCCGTGGGTGAGGGTTGCGGTGCACAGGCGGTAGCAAGGACAATAATTAACAGCACGCCAATGATCATTTTGATTTTTTGTTTCATAATTATTTTTTCTCCTTATGGGAGTTTATGGTGGAAAATTCGTGGACACACAGCAAATAGCCTTCTTCGATTTCTATTAAAGCGGTATCCGACAGCATCAGGTTGCTGATTCCGCGTGTTTGATCAGGAAAGAGGGTTTCGTTATCAAGCGGGTATTTCAGGCCTTTGGTTCTGACGCCCCGCACCACTCCCTGGATCGGCAGCAGGGAGATTCGTTGGCCAGGTTGACCAGTTACCTTCGCAGAGGTTTGAATCAGGAAGACTTCTTGATCACCATCAATGAATCTTAGATCGACATCCGCCAGCTCTGGTTTGGTGAGAAGAAAGATGTTTCCCAGGGTTTGATCAATCCGATCACCCAGGGCTCCCGCAATAAGAATTTTTGCTGGGTTCATACCAAGCGCTGCATCAATTGCAAGCTCCAGGTCTGTCTGATCTTTTTCCTGAGGATATCGGCGAACCTCAACGTTTTGCTTGATGAATTGATCAACGCTTTCCGGGTTGGCGGAGTCGAGATCTCCTATGATAAGGTTGGGAGAGAGTAACAGATTGACGAGATGGCGCAGGCCGCCATCCACTGCAATCAGGAAGTCCTCAGGAGATATTTTCGAAAGAATTGCGTTCGGCTCTGTGAGTGGCCCATTAGCGAATAAGAAAATTCGATTTTGGTGAGAAGACACAAAAACACCCTTCCTTTTGCGGAGGGTGTTTGGTTTGAACAATCGCATCCCTCCGCCGGCATTATCCGGATCAGGTCTTGCGGGTCGAGGACTGCGGTCCTCCTCTCAGCCTGATGCGTCAGGCTCCCCGTTCAACTGTCATTGGTATTTGTTTACCTGCCGATATCGTACCATAAGCAGGTTTTGTCTGTCAAATTTATCTGAACAGGTGGGTTAATTCTCGCTTGTCAGGAATTCGTTGACTTCAGCTTCGGCTTTTGAACGGCTGAGCTCATATTTTTCCTGAACCACACCGACCAGTTGATCAAATTGCCCTTCGACCTTATCCAGATCGTCGTCGGTCAATTCGCCCCAGTTTTCTTTGGCTTTGCCACGTAGTTGATTCCATTTTGCTTTCATCATTCTTGAGAGGTCCATAAGATTACCTTTCTTTAAATATTGGATTGATTGATTATTTATTCTTCAACAACTTTCACTGAATTAATTCTATATTTTTATGATGGTAATAGAGAGTGATTCCGGTTAGAAGAAGGTTAGCTCTGTGTTGTTTTGTGTTGGAAGTGGGTAAAAATTAGCAATAACGGATTGCAACCCCGGTATGCTTTACAGTAAAATGATAGACGATACTAAAAAAGACTTTACAAGTGATAGAAAACAGAATATGATTGTTGCTATGAATTGCTTTGAAGAAGGGTGGATAAAATTTATTTATCACTGTTAGGCAAAAAACCGAGCTTGACTCTTGATTTTCTATTTGTTATAATTATAAATTGCGCT
>JBMCLF010000189.1:0-3808 GCA_048615215.1 Candidatus Brevefilum sp. | reverse complement strand
GATGAGGTTGGTGCCGGGCTGGTGCTCTGGCATCCGAATGGCGCAAAAGTCCGGTTTATCGCTGAACGCTTCTGGGAAGATGAACATATCAAGCATGGTTACGAATTTGTTTATACGCCGCATATCGGTAAGGCCGATTTATGGGAGACGAGTGGGCATCTTGGTTTTTATGCTGAAAATATGTACGCACCGATCGAGATCGAGGATCAGCAGTACTATCTTAAACCAATGAACTGCCCCTTCCATATCGAAATCTACAAGTCGGATATCCGCTCCTACCGTGACCTGCCCATTCGCTACGCGGAAAAAGGCACGGTCTACCGCTACGAACGCAGCGGCGTAATGCACGGCCTGATGCGAGTGCGCGGCTTCACGCAGGATGATGCCCATCACTTTTGCGCGCCCAGCCAGATGCCAGAGGAAATTGATTTTGTGCTTTCCTTCAGTCTGAACGTTCTGCGGGCTTTCGGTTTTGACGATATCAGAGCCTATTTGAGCACGCGGCCTGAGAAGGCTGTGGGCGAACCGGAGCGTTGGCGGGATGCAGAAGCTGCCCTGGAAGCATCACTCAAACGGGCGGAACTGCCCTATGAGGTGGATGAAGGCGGCGGTGCATTCTATGGCCCTAAAATTGACCTCAAGATTAAAGACGCTCTGGGGCGTGAATGGCAGCTTTCTACGATCCAGTTTGATTTCAATAACCCCGAACGCTTTGATATGACGTATATTGAAGAAGATGGCCAACCTTACCGGCCATACATGATCCACCGGGCCTTGATGGGCAGCATTGAACGCTTCTTCGGCATTCTGATTGAGCATTACGGTGGTGCCTTCCCGGTTTGGCTCTCCCCGGTGCAGGCGGTCATCATCCCGATCGCCGATCGGCACGTCGAATACGCCCGGGATATGGCCTCTCAACTCAGAGATGCCAGTCTGCGGGTGGAAGTGGATGACCGAAGTGATCGGATGAACGCCAAGATTCGCGATGCGGAAAAGCGCAAAATCCCTTATATGCTCGTTGTGGGTGACCGCGAGATGGATAACAACCAGGTGGATATCCGCCGCCGAAGCGGCGAACGTCTGGGCGCCATGCAGGTTTTAGACTTCAAGGACCTGGCGGTGAAAGAGGTTGAGGAGAAAGGTGAAGGTTCATTTAAGAATGGCAATGAGAACAACAGTTCAAATATGATTGAAAATCATTAAAAAACTGTTGACGATTCCTGCAGGACTATGGTAAGATAAATCTCGTTCCCCTGTCGGGAATCGTTGTTTGTAATCATTAATGATGATTGTATCAGAAGGAGAGTATTCGCTATAAGTAACAAAGATGACTATCGTATAAATAAACAAATTCGAGCAACATCGATTCGATTAATTGACGAAGAAGGTGAAAATGTAGGTGTTGTAAGTTTGCGGGAAGGCCTGAACCGGGCAGAAGCTGCTGGCTTAGATCTGGTTGAGGTTGCCCCGAACGCCAATCCACCGGTTGCCAGAATCATGAATTTTGGCAAATTTCTTTACGAAAAAGAAAAGAAGGAGCGGGAGGCGCGCAAATCTCAAACAAAAGTTGAGATCAAAGAAATTCGGTTGCGACCAAAAACAACCGATCATCATAAAGGTTTTAAGGTGCGCGATGCTAGACGGTGGCTTGAAAATGGGATGAAAGTGCGAGTGACCATTCGCTTTCGAGGACGTGAGATCACATATCCAGAGCTTGCTTTGGAAGATTTGAGAGAAATTGCTGAGGAATTATCAGAAGTCTCAGAAGTGGAACAGGCGCCCAAGATGGAAGGGCGAACCATGTTCATGATGCTCGCCCCCAACAAGTAACACTATCGATAGTCACTGCCTGAAGATATAATAAGGATGTAGAAGACCTACGGCTCTGTAAGCCTGCGCCGTAGGATTTTCGTGAAAGGAGTTCATAATGCCAAGAAAACAAAAAGATGGCAAGTACAAATTGAAGACTCATAAGGCAACCTCGAAACGCTTTAAAATGACCGGTTCTGGTGAGATCATGCGCACCAAGATCGGCAAAGGTCACCTGCGCCGACGGACACCCGATCGCACCAAGCGCCTTTTCGAGCGGATGCTCCCGGTGAAAACCCGAGGGCTGAAGAAGAGGGTTAAACGCCTGGCGCCTTACATGAGTAAGAAAAAATAATCTCGTATTAATTTTATGGTTGCGGCTGCTGGGTGTAAGCAACGGGTGAGTTGAGGAAGTCACCGGCGCCCAGGGGTTCGCAAAGGAGAATGACATGGCACGTGTAAAAGGTGGGCCGCAGCGTTATAAGCGGCACAAGAAGATCCTCAAGCTCAATAAAGGTTACTACGGTACCAAGAGCAAGCTGTTTCGACGAGCGAACGAGCAGTACCTGAAAAGTCAGTGGTACGCCTATCGCGACCGCCGGAACCGCAAGCGGGATCTGCGCAAATTATGGATTTCCCGGATCAATGCTGCAGCTCGGCTGAACGGTACAACCTACAGCCGGCTGATCCACGGATTGAAACATGCTGAGATCAACCTCAATCGCAAGATGCTGGCGGATCTGGCCGTACGGGAACCTGATGCTTTTACCGCTATCGTTGAAAAAGCGATAGGGTAAAGTGTTTAGCTCAACAATCAAAAAAAAGGCCGCCAATCGGCGGCTTTTTTCTATTAAGAGGTCAACAACACTGGCTTCTTCTTCCCACACTTACTCGGCGTTTTCGCCATTTCCCGGGTCGAGTTGAGGCTCGCCCAACGTCTCAAGAGGCTCTGTCAATGGGAGCCCCGGCAGGCTGAATTGCATCAGGCGGTTGTTGCGGGCGTCAGAGACCCAGACTTTCCCTTCAGCGTCCAAAGCCAGGCCGCCCACGGTGCCGATCTCTGCAGGGCCGGAACCGAAGCTGCCAAAGGATGCCAGGAAGTTTCCTTGCGGGTCAAAGACCAGCACCCGGCCCATGACCGGGTCGGCCACATAGGTATTGTAATCGTCATCAACCGCCAGGAAGGGTTTATTGTCCAGGGAGTCACCAAACCAGGCTTCGACGTCCCAGGTGATGTTGTTGGGGTAGCTGAGTGAATTGCCCTCAGGGATCAGAACCTGGATGCGAGCATTCCAGGTGTCAGCCACGTAAACATGCCCGCGATCATCCACGGCGATGCCGACTGGCTCGTCAAACTGGCCAACGCCCATGCCTGCCCCCCCAACGGATTCAAGCGCATTTCCATCGCTGTCGAAGATCACCACACGTTTATTGCCGGTGTCGGTGATATAAACCCGTCCCTGTTCGTCCACAGCCACACCGCGCGGGCCCCAAAAGTGATGGCGTGACTCAGCAGCCCCAAACTGTCCCCACATCGTGACAAAGTCTCCCTCTGCGGTAAACTTTTGAATGCGGTTGTTCCAGGTGTCGGCCACATAGACGGACCCATCCGGACCGACGGCCACCCCCCAGGGCTCGTTGAAGGCACCTGATGGCGCCATTTCACCCGTGTTGTAGTCGCTTGCAGCAAACTCACCCCAAGAATGCAGCAAAGTCCCATCGCTGTCAAGATGCAAAATGCGGTGGTTAAGCGAGTCAGCCACATAAAGCGTGCCATCCGGAGCGACGGCCACATCGCGGGGAGCATTGAACTGGTAGCGGTCGTCCCCATACAGGATGGGGTTGGCTTCAATTGTGAGGGTGTTGGCTTCGTAGGGATCCACGGATGGCTCCAGTGTCACCGGCGCTGCGCCGTATTCCCAAATCTGTGAGACCACGTCTTTTCGAATGTACATTTTAAATGAGTCCGAAGGCTGCCAGGTTTCCAGCGTGAGGGTGT
>JBMCLF010000188.1:0-3911 GCA_048615215.1 Candidatus Brevefilum sp. | reverse complement strand
TCATTTCGTGATCCAGGATCAGGGTGAATACCTTGTGATGGATTACATTGAAGGTGTTGATCTGGGGGCGCAGCTCGAAATGCGGGGACAACCTTTCTCAGAAGAAGAGACTGTGCGGATAGGCGTTACAGTGTGTGATGCGCTGATTTATCTGCATTCACGCCAACCGCCGATCATCCACAGGGATATTAAACCCGCCAATCTCAAACGAACGCCTGAGGGACGCATCATGTTGTTGGATTTTGGCCTGGCAAAACATTACCAGCAGGATGAGGTTACGGCCGTAGGTGCCAAGGGCGTCACGCCTGGATATTCGCCCGTTGAACAATACGGTCAGGGTACCGATGCCCGCACCGATATTTATGCACTTGGGGCAACCCTCTATACACTCCTGACAGGCAAGGTGCCGCCTGACTCAGTAGAACGAGCGATTGGCATGGATGATCTGGAACCCATCGAAGTGTATCATCCCGGTGTTTCAGAGGAACTACAAAGCGCCATCGGCAAAGCAATGGCGATTCAAGCGGAGGATCGATTTCAGAGCGCGGCGGAATTTCAGGTTGCCTTGCAAAATGCGCTCACGATAAACACTGCGACAGTGCGAAAAAAGATGCCTGCTAGAATCGCTGTTGATGATCTCCCGGCAAGAGTGAACGGCTCAATAGCACCCACTCAACTTTCACCAAAAATAACATCCAAGAAAAAGCGCTTATGGATTTGGCTTGCCCCTTTATTAACCGTGCTTTGTGTTGGCGCTTTCACCGGATTTTATTTCTTATGGCAGAATGGATTGATCAAAAGCCTGCTGACGCAGGCACCGAGCCCAACCATTGTCTCTGCGTATTTGATTGATGAACCCACATCCACGCCAACCGAACCAGAACCGAGCCCCACTGCAACCCTTGAAGTGGTTGCAGGCACTGCGGAAACGCAGCCCAGCCCAACGCTTTCTCCTTCCCCTTTACCCTCAGCGACTCCCAAACCCGTCAATACACCCCCGGGCGGCGGCGAGGGCCAAATCGCATTTGTTTCGGAACGTGATGGATACCCCCAGGTCTACCTGATGGATCTGGCAGAGGGCGAAATTGACGCAATCACCTCTGAGCCTGAGGGTGCTTGTCAGCCGGCCTGGTCGCCGGATGGGATGCGGTTGGCCTTTATTTCACCCTGTGATGGACGTAAGGAACGTTACGACGGGGCCAGCATCTTTGTTTACAATTTCGAGACCGGCAGGACCGATTTGATTTCTTTTCTTGCTGCAGGGGATTACGATCCAGCCTGGTCCCCGGATGGAGAAAAACTGGCATTTACTTCGCTGCAGAACGGCAAACCGCAGATCTTTCTGTATGACTTTGTTTCAGGGGAAACACGTCAGTTGATGAACCGAGCGACAATCAATCGCATGCCCATGTGGTCGCCTGATGGTACACAAATTGTCTTTGTGACACTAAATCCAACCAACAACCAGCCCACCCTGTTCATTGTAGATGCGGATGGGGAGGGTGATCCAAAGAGCTTTTTAGCGCAAGGATATAAAGAGACCTACCGTCCGGATTGGACGCCCGCAGGTGATTGGATCGTCTTTGACCTTGGCGGTGAAGGCGTGCTGGGTGGTTGGCTGATGGGGCGCAATCAAAACGCGCCAATCCAGACACAGCTGGTTGTCGCTGAGAGCCCTGATTTTTCACCCGACGGGCAGTGGCTGGCGTGTGATGGCGTCTATGATCTGCCGAGACATGATATTTTTGTAATGCTGCGGACCGGGGCGCGTTTGCAACGGCTAACAGATGATCCTGCTGAAGATTATCACCCCGATTGGCGCCCAACAATTGATCAATAGAGTTCAGCCTGTCTTATCCCGCAGCCACATGAACTGAAAGGGTTTCAGGGTCAGGTTCTGATCAAGAAAGTAAGTTTTTCCGTCCAATTCGTTGACAAATTTCAAGGCCAAGCCTGAATTATGCAGTGCATTGCTTGGCACGGTTTGCGGGTGGTCGCTGAAGTTGTTCAATAGAACCATTTGGTAGTGACCTCTCCGCCGGATGTAGCCGAAGACATGAGGGTTACCGCAATCGATGATTTGGGGTGAATCACCTGAGAACAACGGTTCATTTTTTCGGCGTTCGATTAAATCACGCAAGCCCTGATAAATGCGTCCTGCAATAGTCCCGCGATCATGCCGTTTGCTGTAGCGTTGGGGGTTGGCCGGGAGGCGGTGGACCCAGCGGCTGTCTTCACGCTTTGCGGGGTTTTCACGGTAGCCGTAGTCATTAAGCGTACCCACCTCATCTCCCAGATAAATCAGGGGAATACCGCCGATCGTGAGGATGATGTTGTGGATCAGGAGGATGCGGCGAATGGCAAGTTCCACTTCTCTTGCAGTTTCGTCATTAATGGCTTTTTCCAGTCCTGCCAGCGAAGCACACGTCCCCGAAAGACGGGCGTCTCCCGTCTTGGGATTCTCCTGAAAGGGGAGGCCGCGTCCAAAACTGCCTTCAAAACGGCCGGTAAAAAAAGCGTTCAGGAATTTGCGGTGGTCGAATGCGTTGATCCCAAGGGCTGCCGCATCTTCATCCGAGAAGGTCCAACCGATGTCGTCATGACAGCGAACATAGTTCACCCAGGCAGAACCTTTTGGTATTTCGAATCGTTTTTCCATGGAATAACGCAGGAGATTTACCTCCCGGGTGGCCAGGGTGTTCCACAACAAAGCCATCAGGAGGGGGTTATAGGAAAGCTGGCACTCTGTTGGGTGAATGTATTTGGCGACTTCGTCGGGATGGACAATAGCCTCCGATTTGAATATCAGTGCTGGTGCAGCGATTCTGGCAATTGTGTTATAGGCCTGGATGATCTTGTGGGCTTCAGGCAGGTTTTCGCAGGAGGTTCCGAGGGTTTTCCAGATAAAGGCTACTGCATCAAGGCGCAACACCTCCACGCCCTGGTTGGCGAGAAAGAGCATTTCTCCGGCCATTTTGTGAAATACTTCCGGGTTGGTGTAATTCAGATCCCATTGGTTGCTGTGGAAGGTAGTCCAGACCCATTTTTCGACATCTGGAAAAAATGTGAAGGCGCCAGGGTGTTCATCCGGGAAGATCTCCCGAAGATGGGCTTCAAAGGCATCAGGCAGCGAACGGTCTGGAAACATCCAGTAGAAATTCTGATATTGCAGATCGCCTTTCCGGGCGCGCTGAGCCCATTCGTGTTCGTTGGAGGTGTGATTGAACACAAAATCGAGCACCAGGCTGATCCCCTCTTCACGCAGGTCATCCGCCAGTAATTTCAGCTGGTCCATGGTGCCCAATTGATTGTTCACCTCGCGGTAACTGCTGATAGCGTACCCGCCGTCATTTTCTCCCTCTGGTGAGCGGAAGAGCGGCATCAGGTGCAGGTAGGTCAGGCCGAGTTCTGTAAAATAGGGGATTTTCTCGCGAATGCCTTCCAGGTCCCCAGCAAACAAATCTACATAACAGACGCCCCCCAGCATTTTATGACTCTTGAACCAGTCAGGTTGTATTTCGCGTTGTTTGTCCAGGGCTTTGAGCGCTTCAGGCCGGTCCAACCAGGCTTTTGCGATTGAAGTCAGGAGAGATTCTAGATGAAAAAAGAAATCATAATGATTGGCATAAAGTTCTACCAGAAGATTCAGGAGTGCGGGGAAGTGGCGTTCCAATCTGTCTGTAAACATTCGCCAGTTCTCAGGTTGGCTTTCGATTGCTGAAGAAAAATGGCTTGTAATTCGCGGCATGAGCCTAGAGAGTGTTCGTTTTGCTTCATTGTTGGGATCGAATGCCGGATGATGAATGTCGTTCATAAATTATCTTTTGCTCTCCGGAAGCGAAAATATTTTTAAATATCACGTTCCAAGTGATAAAGTAAAGTTGGTATTGAACTTTAATTCTGCATTTGAT
>JBMCLF010000187.1:0-3917 GCA_048615215.1 Candidatus Brevefilum sp. | reverse complement strand
CAGAGCGGCTGGTGGCAATTGCCACCAGCCGCTCTTTGTTGAGGGGAGAAAATATTGAGGTTTAACTCTCAGGGGGTAATAACACTGCGTCAATGACGTGGATCACGCCGTTTGTGGCCATGATATCGGTGCTGATCACTTCAGAGTCATTGATGAATACTTTGCCATCTTCCACCCGGATATTGACGTTCTCACCCAGGGCGGTTTCGGCCTCACTCAAATTGACTACATCCTCAGCGAGAACTTCGCCGGAGACCACGTGGTAGAGCAAAATGTCGGTCAGGGCGGGGATATCCGCCAGGAGGGCGTCAAGGGTACCTTCGGGTAATTTCTCAAAGGCTGCGTTCGTAGGTGCAAAGACCGTGAAGGGGCCATCACCGGAAAGGGTTTCAACCAATTCGGCCTCTTGCAAAGCGGTAACCAGGGTTCCAAAGCGGTCGTCTGCGAGGGCGATATCCACAATCGAGCCCATAGGTTCTGCACCCTCGTCCGGGGGCAGCAGGACGGTGTCAATGACGTGGATGACGCCGTTGTCGGCTATGATATCGGTGATGATCACCTGGGAATCGTTGATGTAAACATTATCATGTTCAAGACGAATAGATACGGATTGACCCTGGAGGGTTTCAGCGCTGAAAAGCTGGACTACATCTTCGGCCAGGACTTCGCCTTCAACCACATGGTACAGGAGGATTTCGGTCAGGGCCGGGATATCCTCAAGCAGGCTAGGTACTGTACCCTCAGGCAGCTTATCAAAAGCTTCGTCCGTGGGGGCAAAGACCGTGAAAGGACCTTCGCCTGAGAGGGCATCGACCAGTTCGGCTTCCTGCAAGGCTGTAACCAGGGTTTCAAAGCGGCCGTCTGCAACGGCGATATCTACAATTGTGCCCATGGATTCTTCTTCTTCGGCTTCCTCTGATGGGGGCAGCAGGACGGTGTCGATGACGTGGATCACGCCATTTTCGGCCATAATGTCGGTGATGATCACCTGGGCATCATTGATGAAAACCATGTCATCTTCGACCCGGATGCTTACGCTTTCACCCAGCAGGGTTTCTGCGCTTTCCAGTTGGACCACATCTTCAGCAAGAACTTCGCCTTCAACGACGTGGTAAAGCAGGATGTCTGTCAGAGCTGGGATGTCCTCGAGCAGGCTTTCCACGGTGCCTTCAGGCAATTTGCCGAATGCCTCATCCGTGGGAGCGAAAACGGTGAAGGGACCTTCGCCATCCAGCGTCTCTGCCAGTCCGGCTTCCTGTAAGGCTGTTACCAGGGTTTCGAAACGGCCGTCAGCAACTGCGATGTCCACAATGCTCTGGGATTCCTCGGTTGGCTCCTCGGTGGGTTCCTCAGCCATGGCTTCCGTCGGTTCCTCAGTGGGTTCTGGGGTGGGCTCAGGCGTTGCGGGTGCACAGGCAGCCAAAACCAGTGCCAGAACCACAAATACTGATAGTGCTAAGAAAGATTTTTTGTTGAACATTTTTACTACTCCTTATTTTGTTTTGATTTGTATAAATTTTGTACAACTTGATTTTAGTTTAGCAGTTACGAACATCTTCTCCAAAGGTTTGTATAACCTTTGAATTATTGAGATTTGACGCGCTGCTCTGGAAAAGTGTTGTATACTCGAAGTGCTATGCCTGACCTGAAACACAGCTTACGAACCCATGACCTTGGTTTTTTAAATATTGTCGCTGATTTTTGGGGGGTGGAATTGCACGCGCCTGATGCCCGCTCAGCCTTGCCGGAGCTCATTAATAAAATCCTGGATCCTGAATTGATTCAAGAAATTGTGGATTCCCTGCCAACGAGTGCCAGGAAAGCGCTGGATGATCTGGTCAAAAATGAGGGGTGGATGGCATGGTCACGCTTTGTTATAACCTACGGCGAGTTGCGCGAAGTGGGACCGGGCCGGCGCGACCGTGAAAAACCTTTTCTCGATCCAATTTCTCCCACGGAAATATTGTGGTATCGAGGCTTGATTGGGCGGGATTTTCTTCGCCGGGAGGGCAAACTTAAGGAATGCGTCTATATCCCCGACGACCTGCTTGACCATATACCGGCGGTAGCCCCATCCGGACCTGAGCTGCCGGGCAGGCCGGCTTCACCCAGGGAGACAGCCCACATCTATCCGGTCAATGACCGCGTTTTGGATCATACATGTACCCTGCTGGCTGCGCTCCGCTTGAAAGACCCACAGCGCTCCCCTTCTATTGCAGATTGGCAGCCGCCCTTCTTTGTGGTGTACGCCCTGCTGGCAGCCATGAAACTGATCACCTCCAGCGAGCAGCCGGTCGCGGAAGACGCCCGACCTTTTTTAGAGATGCCGCGTGGGGAGGCACTCACCTGGCTGGTGCAGCGATGGCATGAATCGCGGTTGTTCAACGAGCTGCGTCTGGTGACTGGTCTGTCCTGTGAGGGAGCCTGGCAAAACGATCCATTTGCAGCCCGTGAGAAGATCCTGATGCTGCTCAGTGATATTCCTGAGGATAAATGGTGGAATTTAGAGTCATTCATCAATGCAGTTTTTAAGCAGGAGCCAGATTTCCAGCGACCGTCGGGTGATTTCGATACCTGGCTGATCCAGGATGCTGAAACAGGCGATTCATTGCGTGGAATCCAGCATTGGGATGCCGTGGATGGCGCCTTGCTGCGCTTCATGATTACAGGACCGATGCATTGGCTGGGGTTACTTGACCTGGCCGCTCCCGCCCCAGGGGAACCTGTGACAGCCTTTCGTTTTTCTGATTGGTCGGAAAACCTGTTGCTGGGCAAACCTGTGGAGGGTCTTCCGCCTGAAGATGAAATTGTGTCCGCTTTTACCGATGGGAGTCTGAAAGTCCCCCGTTTAGTGCCCAGGCTGGCTCGCTATCAGATCTCCCGGTTCTGTAGTTGGGAAGAGGAGACGAGCAGGATCTATCATTATCAATTGACGCCTGCTTCATTGAATGCTGCTTCCAAGCAGGGGCTGCGCATTAACCACCTTGAAAAATTGCTTCAGCGATATGGTGAAGCGCCTCCGCCCAACCTCATTCAGGCGCTCCGTAGATGGAAACAACACGGTGGTGAGGTGCTGATTCATCCCGGTGTGATTCTGCGAGTGAATTCACCGAAAATCCTGCAGGCATTACGAGAATCTCCTGCCGGGCGCTTCATCGGCGACCCCCTTGGACCAACTTCAGCCATTGTTTTTCCCGGCGCTGAGAGAAAAGTAGCAAAAGCCTTGGCGCGCCTGGGTTATCTGAGCGATCTCTCGCAATCCAATCCGGATGAGGATCGTATGGATCAAACCGAAATATAATACTGGCATGACAGAAAACGAAAAACCATCACGAAACTCGACTGAACCGATCCGTCCCCGCCGGCCGATTTTGCTCACCCTGCTCTTGTGGATATTTGTTCTCTGGACAATTTTGGGTTGGCTGCGCTTTTTTGGCGCCCTTATCAATAACGCGGTGATTGTTGAATTTTTGCCAGGCTGGGTTTTTGGGTATCTCCTGACCGCTGGCTTAATTTGGGGTCTGGCAGGGATCCCGGTAATTTGGGGCTTGATCTTTGGAAGGGCGTGGACGCATAAAATGATCCTCTTCGCGGCATTGATCTACCCACTGATTTACTGGATTGAACGCCTCTTCATCTGGCAGTCTCCCGAAGGACGCAGCAACTGGCCTTTCATGCTCCTCCTGACCGCGCTATGGTGGGGATTGGTGCTTTGGGTTATGCGGTCAGAAAAAGTCAGGCGGTTTTTCTCTCACTCAAAGAAAAAGGATTGAGCCAATGGAAAATAAAGAACGTGAAATCAAGTTCTACATCAAGGACCTGGCTACCCTTGCAGATCGATTGCGGATGTGTGGGGCCGATCTCAGCCGTAAGCGCATGCTGGAACGCAATTTGCGGCTGGATACTGTCGATTACAG
>JBMCLF010000186.1:0-3962 GCA_048615215.1 Candidatus Brevefilum sp. | reverse complement strand
CGGTTGCAAAAAGGAAGCTCGGGAAAACCTGGGTTAACAATAGTAATGACCAGCGGTATAGATCGTATACGCGCAGAACAAGCAGAATACGGTTGAGGATCAGCAGCGACCCGGCCCCAAACAGGGCGGTGAGCAGGGGTCCAGAAAAAGTAACAGCATCAACCAGACGAAAAATGGGCACCGGGACAAGCTGCAGAAAAACAGGGATGGGCGGGTGAATCAGATTGATGGATGATAACGGGCTATCTTGTGCGTACAGGAGGTAGAGTGCTTTGCTGGTTTGTTGAAGGGCGTCATTACTTCCAACTTGCCAGATATATTTGAATAAATATGCAAAAACAAGGTTAATGAGCAACGCTGTCAGGAAGATAGCCGCTGATTCACCATCTCTGGGTTTGGGAATTTCATCTGCATGATAACGATTGGCACTTTTTGGCAGAAATTTTCGTTTCCTTCTCCCTAATAGTAGATTGTCATTTCTCATGATGTACGCCCCCTTTTTCATCAGCCGCTTCTTCAACCCCTTCCAACCCATGTTCGGTTTTTTCCCAGTAATGTGGATCTGAGATCAACTGCAGGAATCCCTTCCACCCGCCAATGCTCATCAGCCCCCAATAAATTGGGCCGATCAAGGCGGCGCGCACCATATCGTAATAGCCGCGTTTCATTGCACCGGCAACATTGATATATGTAAAGGTGAAGTTGCCAAAGAACAGGCTGATTGCACCAAGGATATATATGATTCCAGGGAAGATAGAGGCGATGAAATCAACCTCAAAAAGGAACCAGATAGTTGTGGTCAGCCAGTACACCGGGTTAATTAATACCGTAAAGATATTTCCCCCCACCACCATTTGAAAGCTGAAAAAGGCCATGAAGCCGATCTCCCGGATCAACTGGATGGGGTGGCGCATATGGACCAGCCAGGTCTGTATGTATCCCTTAACCCAACGGGAACGCTGCCGGATCCAGTTATTGACCTGACTGTTGGCCTCCTCGTATGTCGTGGTGTCAACAATCCGTGTGCGATAGCCCAGTTTATATAACCTGATGCCAAGATCTGCGTCTTCGGTTACATTGTGTGGATCCCATGCGCCGGCTTCGACCAGAGCATATTTTTTGAAATGGTTAGATGTGCCACCCAGAGGAATGGGTGCATTGCGCGCATCCAATCCTGGCAGGAACAGGTCAAACCACATTGAATACTCCGAAGAGAACCATTGCGTGAGCAGATTCTGCTTGCGATTGAAATAATTCAACTTGGACTGGATGCAGATCACATTGGCGGGAATTTTTTGAAACGCAGCGATAACCTTCTTTAGTTGGTCCGGCTCGGGTTGATCCTCTGCGTCGTAGATCACCACATAATCACCACGCGCTCGGATCAGGCCGTAGTTACAGGCTTTTGGTTTTGTCTTGGGTTGAGAAGTTGGGACAACCAGGCCTTGGATATAATCCGGAGGATTGGTTTGCTCAAAGGCTTTAATGGTTTCTTTGTCGTCTTCTTCCAGCAAGACTTTGACATCTAATTTAATCTTGGGATAATCTAGTTTTGTAATTGATTTCAGCAGTTTTGGCAGAACTGACGCTTCTTTATATACCGGGATCAGGATGGTATATATCGGCAGCTGGTTATCTTGCAGGGCTTCGATATCCTTTTGTGAAACAGGCACTTCCAGATCTGTGCCGATGGCATTGGCAATTAACACGAATTTATAAAAAATCATCAGGATATAGGTGATCGTAAAGATGACGTTTACGCCTACCAGGAAGTTTTGGAGGTTCCACACAGCCAGGCCAATGGATAGCAGGACAAGCGCAATCAAAACAATTACTTGAGACGTGGTCAGAACTTTTGCGGCCGAATTTTCTGGTTCCCGGCTGAGCAATGCTGAAACGCTTTGAGCGGTATAGTGTTCTTGGTGAAGTCGCTCAAGGGCATTTTCGAAATCGTTTTCAGTGATGAGTACGGGCCTGACGTGTAAATCTGTTTTTCCCTCAACAAACGCTATCGAATCCTGGTTGATGGGATCAATTACGCCAAGGATGACCGTATCTTCGCCTATCGACAGCGGCAAAACCCCATGTTCCCATTCTTCATCAGGTGTGAGTATTTTTGTGATATCTTCGCTGAGATCAACATATGACAGGTCAAAAAGGGGGAGGTCGGATTGTTCTGATAGAAAGCTGTAGAGCTGATCTTCAGTGATATACCCACGGTGGATCAGGGCCTGGCCGATGCGTGAGCTGGTGTTCTCTGCAAGGTTGAGTGCGTCGTTCAACTGGCTCCGTGTGATCATGCCGGCATTCAGTAACAAGGTGCCAATGTTTGTTCTTGCCAGGACCCGATCGATGGCATTTTCCAATTCTTCACGTGGCGTGATGTACGGCTCAATCTCGGTCTGAAGAATGCGTTCCAGATTTTTGAGTGCTTGATCATATAGAGGTGTGGCAAATGCAATTTTTATGCTGCCATTTCCCGAGTCGAATGGCAGCGCTCGAAAATGCCTGGCTGTTTCGTAATCCAGGCGGTGCGCCACAGCGCTATCGACAGGGTCTTGAACGCGAGTTTGTTCGATGCGATTACCCAGCGGGTCCACCAACTCTCTGACCTCCTCAGTCGGTGACAGGGAGACAAAGGGTACTTCGCGAAAAGAGGCAAACAACCGGAATAAATTTTTTTCGTCGTTCTTGCGGTATTTCTCAATTGCCCGATCGAAGAGCAATCCTTTCTCAATTACATCACTGATGATATCCTGGCGATGTTCCTTGGATACCACATCTTGCTCAATCAGGTAATCGATGCTGTCTGCCAAGTTTTGTGTTGTAACTTCCATGGTCAGAACGTTCACATAGCGATTGATGGCGACCTCAAGCGGGGTCCTGGGTACAACAACCGGCCAGATATGCAAACCGTTATCCGCTTCCAAGGTGTCCAGGTTCTGATCGTCATGCGGGTTAGCCAGGGCGATCCAGAGATCTTCATTAAATTTTGCAAGGGGCAGGAGGTGTTTTTGGGCTAAAAATGATTGAGAAAAATCAGAGATCAGATCCGAATCAAACTGAAATCTTTCCAATGAAAGGTGGGGTAGGTTATGCAGGATTGATAAAAGTTCTGCCGTACCCGATTCGTCAAGCAGATCCTCTGAAAGAAGCTGATTAAGATAGTCCTGAGTACCTGCTTCATTCTGGGATTCGATCCGACTTAATTGGTCTGGCTGGATCAATCCTGTAGCCAGGATTAATTCCCTGACATCGGCGATGCTTCTCCCAAATTGTCTTGTGAAGTTGATTTTTTCTTCAGCGACACCCAGCCAGTGGTCGATGACCTCCAGCCGCATCAAACGTGCTTCGACTTCAGAATTTGAGAGCTGGCTGAGGATATCGATTACACCTGGGTGAATTTCTTCCACTCCGACAATCAGCGTGTCTTTAACATAGTTTAATGGTAAAACCTGCAACAGCTTACACAAGGATAATGGTATGTGATCAAAATAAGAGAGCAATTGTTGTTCGAAATCTCCGGGTAAATCCTTTTCATAGACTGCAAAAGTGTCCATAAAATTTGCTTTTACGTCCAGCTACTCAATCGCCAAATCCGGCCGTTCATCCAACAACGAGTTTTTGATAGAAATACCGGCGGATTTTTTTAAGGTCCTGGCTGCATTAAGGCTTTGTTTTGAGATCAGGTTTTTATCAAGTAGCATCTGAGCAATTTGTCGTTCATCCTCAGCGCTCGAAAACAAATTCCTTTTTGCTACCTCGCCTTGCAGATCTGACAACACCGTAGGGGGAATGAGGACAATAGAAAAAGCCAACCCCCAGTTGGCAATCATTTGTTTGATAGCATCAATTTTCTGGAAGTCGCTCACACCGATAAAAAGGGAATTACGTGCCCACCACAGGGGAACGAAAGCTGCTTTTGTGAGATAGTGCCGGCTTTCACGGGAAAGGAACTTTGC
>JBMCLF010000185.1:0-3964 GCA_048615215.1 Candidatus Brevefilum sp. | reverse complement strand
GCCGTACCGCGATCAGGTTCCAACCAGTAATCTTCCTCAGCCACCGCCCCACCAGCCTGCGCGCCTTCGGCCATATCCGCCAGGATCGCATCGAGTGATTCTGTACGCGGGTCCTCAGCGGTCAGGAACATTTCATCCGCCAGACCGGCAGCCGTTTTGGGCATCAATTTACGCTTCTCAACATCTCGCAAACCGGCAGAGCCAAACACGGCGATTACCTTGCCATCAGTGAGTTCCCTGGCAGTCAGCAATGCCTGTTTGATAGCGTTAGGTGTGTGGGCAAAATCGACAATGGCCAGGAAATCCTGTCCAAGGTCAATCCGCTCCATGCGGCCGGGGACCGTTTGGACCGTTTGGAAAGCCTCCTGTACAGCCTCCACTGTAACGCCCAGCGCGCCCATGGTGATCCCAAGCGCAGCCAGGCTGTTTGGCACGTTGTACATGCCAATCAGCGGGCTCTCAACCCGGAAGGGATCCCCCAGGCCGTGAACGGTGAAATGCAAACCGCTCGGAGTATGCTGGACTTCATCCGCCCAAATATCGCCGCTTTCTGATAGGCTATACGAAAGGATCTGGGCACGGGTGACTTTGCTGAGATAGGCGTAGGATTCATCATCCAGATTCAAGACCGCCAGTTTCTCAACCCCCTTGTCCTTGACGCTTTCCTGGTTTAATGCCTCAAACAATAAGCCTTTGGCCTGTAAATAACCCCGATAAGTCTTGTGATAATCCAAATGCTCATGGGTGACGTTCGTCACAGCCGCCAGATCATAATCGACTTCAGCCACCCGGCGCTGCGCCAGGCCGTGGGACGTCGTTTCCAGGATCACATGGGTCAAACCATCATCGCGCATGCGCGCCAGATAACGCTGGATGTCGGGCGCTTCCGGTGTGGTGACATGAAAGCCGGTATCGAGGGTTTCATCGCCAACCACTGCGTTGACGGTTGAGATCATTCCCACGGGGATGCCAGCCGTGCGCAGGATGTGATAGATCAGGTTGGTGGTGGTGGTTTTGCCGTCTGTACCCGTCACCCCGATCACGATCAGATCATTTGAAGGGTGATCGTAGAAGGCTGCAGAAAACTTCGCCAGCGCCAGCCGGTCGTCCCCCTGGATCTGCACATAAGGCACCTTTAGTGGCGCCGGAGCACGGGTGCCGATTACCGCTGCGGCTCCTTTTTCCACTGCGGTCAGGATGAACTGGTGTCCATCGTAGTTTTCACCAGCCAGTGCAAAGAAAATATCACCAGGCTGCACCTTGCGGGAATCCCAGGCGATCCCAGAGATTTCAACATCCCGGTAGCGGTTCATCACCCGGTCTTCCATTTGTGACAGGCACGCGCTGAGTTTTTTCGTTAGTTGGCTGCTCAATTTACGGGGGTCCTTTCAATCTCTGACTGCAATCATAACATATTAACACCCCAACACCAGCTTTTCAGGTTGAGGAACAAACACGATCTGGCAACCCAATATTGAACATAAAAGCGCCCAATTCTTCTTCAAATATTGAATTGAGAGTCAATGTGAAGTGCATTGATAAACACAGATTATTCTTAACATCTTGAATCGGGCTAAAACCCTCGCTCCGGTAGGGAAAGTTATTACGAAAAGTTCAAAATTAATTATTTCATTGTTGGGGTTTGAGTATTTTAAAATGGATAACCCTTCCGGAGTGAGACCCCTGCCCTGAGCCCGAAGGGTGTGAGGGTCAGGTCGATTGTCTTACGCGAAAATGAAAATAGGCCCAACCACCTTGACTAAGATGCGGGAGCTTACATTATTCCCTTCCTTCTTCTTCATTCTCCCGCTTCCCCTCATCCTTCATCCGTTTCAATGTCCGCCGCACGATCAAGTACACCCCACCGAGTGTCAACGGCGCACTGCCAGCCAGCAAAATCAACGTCCAGCGAGGTGAGGTTCCCAAGCGAGCATCCAGCAATATCCCGGCGCTCAACGCCGCGCCAGCCACCAGAAAGGTCAGGCAGCCGGTGGTCAACGTCACCATGGCCACACGTTTCCCATTTTTGTTTTGAGTTAAACGCTCTTTTTCGGTGTTATTGTTCATACCCATACTCTCAAAGTCTTTCGAAGTTTTGGAAAGTAAAAAACTTTTCACACTCCGGATTTAACCTGCGTCCCCCTCTACCACCCGCCCCAGGATGAACAATGCCCCCCACAGCACTAACCCGACCAAACCCAGCCACAGCACCAGCCCACGCGCCAGCCCCCATAAGGTGACTACCTGGATGGTCATATCCACCACCGCCACAGGCACGGGCACGATTTCATTCAGTGCCGTGTCGTAAAATCCAAAAGATACCACCAGCTTCCCGGGGTATTCCCCGGCAATGGCGCCCTGAACGGTCCAGGTCTGGCGCATGTCCTGCCCGGGGCCAAGGTTGACCTGCGTGCGCCCTGGGGGTTTCACCGGCAGGCTGGCGACTGTTGGTTCCACCAAAACCACCTGAGTCTCACGCTCCAGAACCTTATCCTCTGTTGAATCCACTTCCGAAAGGGTTAACAGGATCTCTCCCGCCTCACCAGCCCTGATCCAGCGCGACCACGAAACCTGCAAAACATAATCGGCCAGGCTGGAAAATGTCTCTCCAGAAGGTGTGCCGGGCAGCGTCCCAGCCGGGATTGTGAAGGTTCGGGCGTCAGTCGGCACAGGCCACACGGCCCATCCAAGGCTGACCAGCCCAAAACCAAGCAAGATCAGGCTCAGGACATATAACAAATGCGAGAACCATCTGCGCCGATTTTGCGATCCCTGCTGCCTTAGGCCAGCCATACCAAAGCACACATAAAGAGCATTAACAACCCGGCGATGAACCAGGCTAAAAGAGAGGCACCTATTTGCATCGCCGCGTAGAGCCCGAAGGGCAGGGAAACCAACAAGAATAACAGGATGCTCTTCTCTTTCAGGCCAATTTTAATAAGTCTATTCTCTTTCGAACGCATCTTTAACTTTCTGAAACCATCTAGAACTTCTCGCTATTCACCACACACTAATCAATAAATCCAGAAATCACCAATGTCGCAATCGCCACCGTCACAATGGTGATTAAACCATACCCCAAAATTTTTCGCATCACAGCGCCTTCTTCGCCAGCCAGGCCAACAGTGCTGGAACCCACAATGACTTTGGCAGGTGCAAGCACACTCCCCAAAGATCCGCCAGCGGTCTGGGCCGCCAGGATCAGGGGCACGCTCAGGGCCAATAACTCGGCCGCACTCTGCTGTAACACGCCAAACAATACATTCGAATTGGTATTGCTGCCGGTGATGAAGGCGCCCAAAGCGCCGATAAAGGGTGCGATTACCGGGTAAACCTCGCGGCTGAAGCTGACGCTCAAACCCTCAGCCAGCATAAAGGTCATGCCGCTATGCATCATAATAGAAGCAACGCCCACCATCGCCAATATACCCAGGCTGGAGTTCACCCCGCTTTTGACCACATTTCCAAGGATTTTCTTCAGCGCGCCTTTCTCGAGATAGCCAATTTTCCGGTAGATAACATATGAAATAATACAACTATAGAGCAGAATCGCACCTGGGTGCGCAAAAAGATTGATGCCGCGCCCAGGGCCAGCTAACGTCCTCCAACCGTAACGGGTTGTGACTTCAGGAAAATCCAATGAAAAGACCACCTGGCTCAAGAAAGATTTAACAGGTTCTATCAAATTGATCACAAAAGCAAGCACCACCAGGATTTCATAACCAAGCAATGAAAGCCATAAGGATTTATCATTTCCTTTTAAATTTTTTGGCACTTCTACCTCTGTAGATTTATCAGCATGGTTACGAAATGCCGGCAGCCGTACAAGCAAAAAACCAACAAACAAACCAACAACACTGGCACCCGTCGTTCCCAAGGTCCAAAGCCCATTAACCACCAGGAAATACTGAACGATACCCATGACAAGGCTTAACAGCAGTGTGGGCAGAAGTGCTCTTTTGAG
>JBMCLF010000184.1:0-3965 GCA_048615215.1 Candidatus Brevefilum sp. | reverse complement strand
CAGTTCACCGCCCAGCTTGATATCCACACCACGCCCAGCCATATTGGTGGCGATGGTTACCGCACCGAACGCGCCTGCCCCGGCGATAATTTTCGATTCTTCGGTGTGTTTGCGGGCGTTCAACACCTCATGCTGCACCCCTGCTTTAACCACCGACTCTAAGCGCTCCCAATCTTCCGCCGAAAGATTGAAGATGTCCAATAGTGCTTGTTGATTTTCATCATTCAATGGGCTGAGGGTCTTTAATCCATACTCCCGTCCCAGACGCCGCAATTCAGGGCTCCTGAGCTGTTCCAGCGGCAGATAGAGTTGATCCAGTTCAGGTGTGGACATAACATCCCGATCTTGCAGATTGTGATGTTGGATATAAGCATAGCGAATCAGGAAGACCTCCATCAACCGGCGTACATTCGTCGCATTCAGCCGCTCTGAAACCTGTTCTGAGTTTTCAACCGATGTAGTCCCGACCAGCTGTGGCCTTCCGATCACATGGTAATAAACAATTTCTTTTACGATCGCCCGTAATTTTGCCTCTTTCGAACGATAAACCACATCCGGATAGTCCTTTCGCTTCCAGAAAACCGGCCGCCCCTCGTCTGGATAATGATAAAAAGTGTACTTATGACCGGATTCATCGCGATCTTCCGCTTCGATCAGATCCGGCTGGTCGGCCATAGCCCGATATTCCAGGTGGGTGGGAATCGGCAAAACGTCCAGTCCGTAAATTTTGTAAAATTCTTCGCTCTCAGTCAGAGCGGTGCCCGTCATGCCCGCTAATTTTTTATATAAACGGAAATAGTTCTGAATGGTAATGGTTGCATAGGTCACATTTTCAGCCTGAACTTTGACATTCTCTTTGGCTTCCACCGCCTGGTGCAAACCGTCTGACCAACGTCGTCCGGGCATCAGCCGACCCGTGAACTCATCCACAATCACTACTTCTCCATTTTGGACAATGTAGTCCTTGTTGCGGTGAAATAAGAATTCTGCTCGAAGGGCCTGTTCGAGAAAACCGAGTAAACGCGCCTGCTCGGGCGTGATGTCCTCCGGCCTTTCTGGATCGCGCAGCGCCATCCCGAGGATTTCTTCTACATGTGCCAGACCGATCTCAGACAGGGTAACCGTGTGATCTTTCTCACTGACCTCGTAATCCTCAGGTACCAATTGTTTAACTACCTGCGACATACGCACGTACCACTCGGAATCCTCATGAGAGGGGCCGGAAATGATCAATGGTGTTCGTGCCTCATCGATCAGGATATTATCCACCTCATCAATGATGGCGTAAGCATGTCCGCGCTGTACCTGGGCGCTCTTACTTTTCGCCAGGTGATCGCGCAGGTAATCAAAGCCAAATTCATTGTTCGTGCCGTAAGTGATATCCGTCTCATAAGCTCGCGCCCTATCGACCATCTTCAGCTGATCCTGCTCCTCAATGGGAGAGCGTTCAGATGGGTCATACAGGAAAGCTTTACGTCCATGCTCGGTCCTGGCAGCCATCTGCAAAATGCCAACAGACATGCCAAGAAAGCGGTAAATAGCGCCCATCCAGCGACCGTCACGGCGTGCCAGATAATCATTGACCGTCACCAGGTGCGCGCCACGCCCCTTCAGGGCATTCAGATACAGAGGCAGAGTTGATGCAAGCGTTTTACCCTCACCTGTTTTCATCTCCGCAATCTCACCCCGGTGTAGCGTGATCCCTGTGATCAACTGTACATCATAATGACGCTGGCCGAGGGTGCGTTTGCTGGCCTCCCGAACGGCCGCAAAGGCCTCAACCAGCAGATCGTCCAGGGTTTCACCTTTTGAGAGGCGGGCCTTGAATTCCTCCGTCTTTCCAGCCAGGGCTGCATCACTTAAATCTTCATATTCGGGCTCAAGCGCGTTGATCTGGTCGACGATTTCTTTTAGCGAATCAACCTTTCGCCGGTGCGGATCGCCCCCGAAAAGCTGAGTTATTTTCTTAAACATAAATTATCTTACCTTTGCAAACCAATCTCACGGACTAAATTATAGTTTTTCATTATAGCACACGGCTTAAGTGGTTTTTTCATCAGAAAGTTTACCAATACTTCATTAATATTACTCAGGTAAAATTTGAAATATGTTAATGCGTATCCTTTTAGTGTTTCTTATCACCTCTGGACTGGCCCCGGGCATACAAGCCTGCCAACACATTGCCGTTCCATCTGCGTCAGGTTTTTCCTCCACGCAGGCAAACCTGGATGATTTCAACGTGGAATTCTTTCCTGTCCCACCCCATCATGTTGGCGACCACCTCAGCCTGAGAGTAACCTATTCCGGCCCGGAAGATATCGGCGGACGGAAAATTTCGATCGCACTGGCCGATCAACCAAGCCAGACTCTGGAAACAGCAACTTTTGCCCAGTATTCGAATCAGGCAATTTTTTATTGGATGCTGGATACCGAGGGACTTGAGCCCGGTTTTCTGAATTTTCTCCTGGAGATCCCGGAGATGGACCTTTCCTGGAAAACAGGCGTTAACTTACTGCCCAATCATCGTGACGAAACCTGGAATTGGGCTAAAGTACACACAAACTGCTGCACCATCCATTACATGACCGGTACCGATGCAGAAGAGGATATCGTCGAAATTCAACAGATTCTTGAGACCCAGACCAACGAAGCCCTGGAACAATTTGAGTCAAAAATGGACGACAATCAAACTGCCCTTGAGGAGCCGCTTTCTCTGGTGTTGATCCCCACCGTCATTGGCCAGGGCGGCTTTGCTACTGATATTGCTGTAATGACCTATTCCGAACGCAACTGGGCAGGGACTGAATTTTCAAATATTGCTCATCATGAAATCGTCCACGTTTTGGACCGCCATTTAAATGACGGCCCACGGCCTTCATTATTCTCTGAAGGCCTTGCTGTGTATTTCGCTGACGGCCATTACAGGGACGGCGATCCGCTGCAGCGGGCTGCTGCATTACTTTCGATTGACCGCTACATTCCAATTACAGATTTTGTCGACGATTTTTACGCGGCCCAGCATGAAATCAGTTATCTGGAAGCTGGTGGATTGGTTGCCTATATGGTTGAAATTTGGGGGCAGGACGCATTTTTGGATTTCTACTTTAACCTCCCCGAGGCCGAACGTGATTCCGAGAGCATTTCGAATGCACTTGAGGAACAGTACAATATGAACCTGGAAGAATTAGAAAGTGAATTTATCGCATACCTCGAGACTTTGAATCCAGCGCCTGAGGTCGAGGACAATGTTCGCTTGACGATCGAAACCTATGATATGATGCGCCGCTACCAGAAGATCCAAATCCCAAGCGCGTATTTTCGGAAGGCCTGGTGGCCGCCTGTGAACCGTGTACTTGAAATGGGGATTGTCGGTGATTACGCTCCCCGGGAGAAAACTCCCTCAGAGGTAATTATTGAGGCTTTGTTCCTGGAAGTCTATCCCGCTTTAAACTCAGACAAGCATCAACTCGTTGAAGAAAGCCTCGATGAAATTGCTCAACTTCTGGACAAGGCAGAAAACCAGGCAGACGCCTTCAGCCACTATTCACTCGGCTGGCCCACCCACATGCTCACATCAAAATCATTTGGACCGTAAATCAACAGTTTTTCCGCCAAAGATTTACTTTGAAAAATACAATCACCGCTCCAAATGAAAAACAATCCCGGAGGAAATTCTCCGGGATTGGCTTCTGATCTATTTTATTCTATTGAATCGGGCAGCCTTCCAGCATATCAAAGGTGAGGGCACACCACCATGAGGCGGGCATGAAGTAAAGGGTCACTGCAATCACACAGCCAATCACAACAATGGCGATGATTAGTATCAGCAACCAGGTAGGCAATCCACCCTTCTTTCCCTCTTCATCACGCTTTGAAGGAGGCTTCGGCTGGGAAGATTTGGGTTGTTGTTTGGCAGCGCGATCCGAAGGGGGCTTGTAGGCTTGAGGCCCATCATGCTGTCTCTG
>JBMCLF010000183.1:0-4001 GCA_048615215.1 Candidatus Brevefilum sp. | reverse complement strand
GAGAATGGTATCATCACCACGGATGCGGAGGCGTCTGAGCGGCCGGTACCGGAGTTTGAGGGGTCGTTGGATTGAGTGGTCCATAAAATGGTTTTTGTCTGAAGAGAAAAATGTAGAGCCAGGTTTGGCGGTAAAACCAGCTGCCTGACATTATTTGATTATCTCTCCAAATATAATTTCAGTCAGATAATGATGCTTGGGGTTTGAGTCAAGTAGGCGATTTTGGTTTTTTCTAACTATTGTTTTTGTCTCTCGTCACTTTTTGATTTTGAGCGTTCACTCGCCAGATTCAGTACCAACAATGAACTAAGTCTCAACAGGGTATACGAAATTTGTCATCTCTTCGCTGAGTTGCCACAATTTTTCCCAGGCTTCTTGAAAATAAGACGATTCTGATGAGCGAATCAGGTTTTGTTCCTCATCATAATATTTTCCATTTACCCCTTCAACTTTGGGAGAACTGGCCAAATAAATGGGTGTTTGTGCGCCTTCCTCAGACGTCTTTCCCGTCAGGCGGATCCAAAACAGGATCAAGGGTTCGAGAATGCCAAATTTACGGTAGAGCTTCGAGGCCACGGACCCGGGGTGGAGGGCATTTGCGGTCAAGCCGCTGCCTTCAAGCCGCTTTGCCAGTTCGTAAGTGAACATGATATTTGCCAGCTTGGATTGGGCATATACTTTGAAGGGACGATAGTTTTCTTTGAGCCCGATGTCCCCAAAATGAATTCGGTCAATGCCTTTGTGGGCATTTGAGGCGACGTTGACAATGCGCGCTGTCGAACTTTTGCTTAACAGATCCAATAGTAGCCCGGTTAGCAGGAAATAGGACAAATGATTGAGAGCAAAGGTTTCCTCAATACCGTCTGACGTTTCTTGATACGAAGCATTCCAGGTGCCGACATTGTTGATCAGGACATCCAGATGATCGATGTCGTTTTTGACTTTTTCCGCCAATTTGCGAATTTCTTTCTGGATGGAAAGGTCCGTGACATAATAGCGGGCAGAGTTTTCACCGGCTGATTGTTGAATCTTTTCAACGGATTTCCGGCAGCGTCCCTCATGATGGCTGACGATGATAACTTGCGCGCCCATCTCCGCCAGACCTTTGGCGGCATAAAAGCCAATCCCACGGCTGGCCCCAGTGACCAGGACAGTTTTACCTTGCATTCTTAGGCTATCATTGCCGTTCATGATTAAATATCACACTAATTTGCAATTCAATCCCCCAGCCGGATGCGGGGGTTGAGTACGGCGTATAGCAGGTCGGCAACCAGGTTGGCAGAAGCAAAACCCACTACTGCAACCATGATGATGGCACGGATCAAGGGCAGGTCGGAGCGGTTAATGGCGTAGACCAGCAGCCGGCCCATTCCTGGATAGTTGAACACGTTCTCCACAACGACCAGCCCGCTGATCAGCCAGCCAAAGCTGATTGCCAGCACGGTGATCGTTGGCAGGAGTGCGTTGCGCAGGATGTGTTTGAAGACGACCGTGCGATAGGGCAGGCCCTTGAGGGTGGCGACGCGCACATAAGGCTGCTCGGCTTCCTCGATCACGCCCGAGCGAACCAGGCGGCTGACATAAGCCAGGAGCACCATGGTAGCAGTGACCGCTGGCAAGATCAGAAAGGGCAGCATTTCACCGAAGCTCATCCCGGAGCGAATGGAAGAATTGGCAGGGAGAAGGTTCAATTCGAATGCGAAGATCTGGATCAGGATAAGTCCGGTAACGAATTCAGGTAAGCCAACCACGGACAGAGCGGAGATGCTGATCAGATTATCGATCCAGGTGTTCTTTTTGAGGCCGGCTATCACACCCAGGGAGACCGCAAGAGGCACTGAGATTACCAGGGTGACCGCGGTCAATATCAGGGAATTGGATAGGCGCCTCTCTACCAGGGGACGGATGGATTCTCCTGTACTGAAGGATCGGCCCCAATCACCGGTGACAAAATCCGAGATAAATATGAAATATTGTACGGGGAGGGGTTCGTCCAATCCTAATTCCCGGCGAAGTTCAGCAACGGCTTCCTCTCCTGCTTCGCGGCCCAGCAGCACCCGGGCCACATCGCCTGGCAGCAATTGGGTGACCACGAAGATGATAAGGGATGTCAGGAGCAGGGTCAACAGCAGAAGTCCCAGGCGCTTCAGGGTATAAATGCCCATGATTTTTTCCTTCCCGATTTACTACTAATCAAATAAACATGTTTCCAGCTCTTCATTTAGATTCTTGCTCTTTCTTACTGGCTGAAGGCATAAGCTTTTCTTGCTCAGACAGCAGGTCTTCCGGTGGGATGTGGCAGAAGTAGCGTGCCCCGTTTTCACCCACCTCCCGCCAGGGGGGCCTTTCTTCCACGCAGATGTCACCCAGGAAACGAGGGCAGCGGGTGTGGAAGGGGCAGCCCGTAATCTCCTCTGATGGGCTGGGGACGTCACCCGGTAAGCGGATTTCTTTTTGTTCAGCTTCGGGATTGATCAGCGGAACGGCCGAAAGCAGGGCTGCGGTGTAGGGATGGTGGGGCGGCTCAAAGATCTCGTTCACTGGGGCAATCTCCATCAGCTCACCCAGGTAGATCACGGCAACGATGTCCGCCAGATAGCCGACCACGGCCAGATCATGGGAGATGAACAAATTGGCGATCTCGTTTTTCGTCTGCAGTTCATTGAACAGATTGAGTATTGATGCCTGCACGGAGACATCTAGCGAAGAGACGGGTTCGTCGGCGATAATCAGGTCCGGGTTTGGGGCAAATGCTCTTGCCAAAGACACACGCTGTTTTTCACCGCCGCTCATTTCCCCGGGCAGCCGGCCAGCGAATTCAGGAGAGAGGTGGACTGCCTTTAGCAGTTTCGCTACAGTTTCATCGGCTTCATCCTGAGATTGACCTCTCAGGCGCATTACGGGCCGGCGCAGGGCTTCTCCCACGCTCATGTACGGGTTTAGGGATTCCTCAGGGTCCTGGAAGATTATCTGCAGGTCGCACATCATTTCGAAGGCGCGCCCGTTTAACCCTGGAGGCAGTTCCAGGTCGAAGAGCACCAATTTCCCGCCGGTGTGCTCTGCCAGGCCAACGATGGCACGTGCCAGGGTGGTCTTGCCGCTGCCGCTTTCACCTACCAGACCGAGGGTCTTTCCGCGTGGTATATCCATGCTGACGCCATCCACGGCTTTGACATTCGGCTTGGATTTCCCTCTGAGGATGTCAACCAGCGACCGGTTTTCGGAGAAGTAAACTTCTACCTCTTCCAATGTCAGAACAGGCTCAGTATCTTCTAATTTCTTACGTTCAAGCGAGATGTCCGGGGAAGGCTGGTGGGCGTCTACCTCACCAGCATCGATCTCTTCCCAGCGATGGCAGCGTGAATGGCGCTTATCACCTGAATCGTAGAGCGGAGGGTATTCCTTACACATTTCAATCGCCAACGGGCAGCGCGGTTGGTAGATGCAGCCTTCGGGCAGGTCTTCTAGAGGTGGGATCCGGCCCTGAATGGGACGCAATTCCACTTCGCCCTTATTCTGTCCTAATTTGGGAATTGAATCGAGCAAACCCCGAGTATAGGGGTGGAGGGGATTGCGGAACAGGTCAACCGTTGAAGCGTCCTCAACCAGTTCGCCTGCGTACATCACAGCCACACGATCGGTGATCTGGGCGACCACACCCAGGTTGTGGGTGATGTAGAGCATGGCGGTGTCGCGCTCTGAGATCAGATCCCGATAAAGGTCCAGCATGGTGGCCTGGGTTGTGACGTCCAGGCTGCTGGTGGGTTCGTCCAAAACGAGTAGTTCCGGTTCGGTGCTGATGGCCATAGCAGTGAGGACACGCTGGAGCATCCCGCCGCTCAGTTGGTGCGGGTAGGCATGGGCGACGCGCTCGGGGTCACCCAGGCGAACGGTTTCATACAGCTCAAGAATGCGGTTACGGGCCTCTTTTGACCGGAGCCCGAGGTGGTGCCGGAGGATCTCTGTCCCCTGCTCGCCCAGTCTGATGGCTGGGTTTAGGG
>JBMCLF010000182.1:0-4058 GCA_048615215.1 Candidatus Brevefilum sp. | reverse complement strand
CCTGGTCTTTCATTTTGTTTACAATTTAGGCTGCGATGTAGAATCTGTACCATTCCTCATATTAATTATTAAACAATTGCTGTTCGACCCTTAACAAGTTATTAAGCTATAGTGTGGTGCGATCCGTTATACTTGTAAAATCAATTTGGGTAACCCCCATCTTTTATGAAAAGATTTTCTATCTTTTCTCTCCTTTTGGTTTAGAGGCTCCTTCCGAAAACCACCAGCGGATGACTTTCATAGGTCATCCGCTGGTGTGTTAAACAATCCACCACCTAATTTTAGTTGGCTTGAGTCAGTTTATCGTACGTCTCCCTTGCCCAGGCTCGGATAGCATCCCAATCCCGGTGGTCTTCTTTGGGTTGGGATTGCATGGCTTTAGCGAAGAAACCCGTTAGCTTGTCCGGGTCCATGCAGCCGCCAAACAGTCCTAAATTAACAGGCTCTTTTGTTTTGAGCATGGGTTTGGCGAACTCATGGGCCTTTTCGTAGTTCTCAGGCGTGTCCTCAGCCATGGTGAGACAAACCAGGAAGTAGGCGGTGGGAATTTTACCCAGGTTCCGTTTATGCCTACGAAGGAAACGCCGTGTCTTTCCGAGAATGTGGAAAAACCTCACGGCCGATCCGACCACGGCCGCGTCATAGGGCTTGATGTTGTTGATTGACTCAACCGGTTGCACGGATATCTCTGCGCCCAGCGTTTGCATCTCTTTGCCAATTGCTTCAGCCACCTCGGCTGTTGAGCCGGCTTTTGTTCCGTAGGCAATTAATATTTTTTTCGGCATATCTTATCCTTTTATGGTTTCTTATTTTGGCATGGTCATTAAAATTGTTAACGGTAGATTGTGCGATTTTAGAATGGATCAGGAACTTTATTCCTGTGTCTGTCTCTTGTAGGGAAACGCCTGAAAAGGGCATAAAATCTGGCAAGGAGAAATTTGCTTCCCATGAGTAAGCCCATTGAGAGGATGGTATGTGAGTCAGACCTGGCATATGGTAAGTTAAAATTTGATAACCGGCCGATCCAGAGGAGGAGAGTGGCAGCCCCAATCATTATCCCTAGCAAGCTGATGGGATGCGTCCAGCGATTGTCCTCTGCAATCCGTCCGATGCCCTGGGCGCAAAGAGCTATGCCCAGGAAGCCCAGGGCGATCAAGGCGGTTCGGTCGTTGCTCGCCAGGGGGATGGGCCATTTTGAAAGATTCCCAACTACCAGGACGCCTGCGAGGATGCCCAGTATAATTGACAAGCTGTGGTTCTGCTTTTTCATATTAACTCCCTGAGTATTCAGCAAAAAATGGCTCATCTAAAGGAATTTATTTTTAGAGAAATCTTTTATTCCACCCTCATTATAATCAAGTTTTCTGTTATCTTATGGGGTTCGTGTTTGCAGTTCTGGCTAATTTACCTGAAATCTCTCCCATTAAATGTAAAGGCTGCCTGAGAATGATCCAGGCAGCCTTTTTTTGTTAATCGCTTTGATTAACGTTCTCCCTTGCTGATATAGTCGCTGCCACCCGTGTTTTTAATTTCACTGAGTTTATTGGGACTGCCGTAATAGTAAGCTGTGCTGCCGCCTGAAAGGTCAACCTCAAAATTTTCCTCAGCCCAAATGACGGCCTCGCTGCCACCGCTTAACAGAATGGTGGTATTCTCGCTCTTCAACCATTCCGCCTGATAGTCAGATTCACCGCTGGCTTCCAAGAATTGTTCGGAAACTTGCCCATCGACGATTTCCAACTCGGATGCTCCGGAAAGATTGACATTGAGCAAATCGGTTCGCACGGCGTTGATCTTTGCAGTGCTTTCTCCGCTGAGGATCAAATTCATTTCCATTTGTTCAGCAATGAGTTGGCCTGCTTTCAGGTCAACACTGCCAGAAAGCTGAATGTCGGTGATCTTTGTCAGCATCACATAAACCTGGATCGGTTCGAGAGGCTGAAGGTTGATCCTGGCGCCATCCGTATCGGCAATTTCCACAAATAATGTTTGGTCTTCGACATAGGTGTGAATATATTTCATCAGGTTGCTCTCGGCGTGGACTTCGATGCCGGGTTCAACCTGTGTGACAAATAGTTCCAGGTCGCCATTGGCTTCGATTTTGCTGAAACTGTCCACATCGCGGTTTTCTATGACCACTTCACCGGAACCATGAACAGTATTCAGGAAGATATTTGCTACTGAGCAACCGCTTATAAGAAATGCAAATAAAAGGGCAATCATTAAGTGTCTAATTCTTGGCATTTGGGCCTCCTGAGTTTTGATCGATAATAAACTTGTTTGTTGATAACTTTACATCGGGTGCCCCGTCAATGTAAAGTTGTTTTTTTGAGTCTTAACTGAATCTAAGCCAAATAAGGGTGAATTTTTGATATTGATAGACAGTGGATAGGAAAGGGATAGAAAAAGGAGAAATCCGGGACTCTCCGAAAATCTCCTTTAATGTTAGGTATTTGTGTTTTTTTTAAAAACAACCTGGATCAGATAACCAGCGCTTTTGCGTAAGCTTCAATGGCTTCAATGTGTTCTTCCGCTGTTTTGAAACCCTGGCCCATGGTGATGACCGTCAGGTGTGTGGCGCCAGCATGCTGCCAATCCTCAGCCAGCCTGGCCCATTCTTCCGGGTTGCCTTTCTCATAGCGCAAGCGTGGTTCCATGCCGATGTCGGCCATAGACCGGTTTTCTTCTTCGAGGTATGTCTGCAGCTTCTCCAGTGCTTCAGAGGCATCCCCTGGCGTGCGATAATTGGGAAGCCAGCCGTCGGCCATTTTTGCAACCCGCTGCAGAACCGGGTCGGCATGGCCGCCTAACCAGAGTGGAATGGGCCGCTGAACCGGGAGCGGATTGATCCCGGCATCCTGGATGGAATGCCATTGGCCATCAAAAGTGACCAGTTCCTCCGTCCAGAGCCTTTTGAGCACTTGAATCTGTTCTTCGAACCGATCACCCCGATTGCGGAAATCCTTGTTCAGGGCCTTGTATTCCACTTCATTCCAACCCAATGCCACTCCAAGGCGCAAGCGCCCACCGGAGAGCACATCCAGAGTAGCAGCTTGTTTGGCCACCAACGCAGTCTGCCTTTGTGGGAGGATAATGATCCCTGTGATGAACTCGAGTTTCCGGGTGAACCCTGCCATGAAGCTGAACAGAGTCAGGGGTTCCTGGAAGGGGTCGGTATAAGAATAAGGCCCAGACCAGCCGCCTTCCCGGTCCGGGTTGACGCCCAGGACATGATCGTATGTCAGGATGTGGTTGTATCCCAGGTCTTCGGCCGCCTGTGTGAAATCTTTGATTGCTTCTGGATCGCTGGGAAATTCAGTTTGGGGAAAGACAACGCCGTATTTCATTTTCTCTTCCTTGGTCATTTTTTTGATTGTTTTGCTTGATAATAATATTTGATTTAATCACGCTTATTTATCGCTTGCTGCCGGCATTTCACCAATCCATTCGTCACTTTCCGCCAGGTCCAGCATAAATTCGGCATAGTTTGCGCGTGAAAGTGTGCGTCTTAAATCCGGTCCCACATAACTGACCTGGTAACCGCCTTTTTGGTCTTCATCGGTGAGCATGGGCGCGCGGGCAATGGTCCAATCCAGATCGCTGTTCTTCACAATTTCAGCCCCGCGTAGCGAGTTTTCCAGTATATCCTTTGAGAACATTTTGAGGAGGAAACTAATCACCTTATGCATTAAGGTGGGCTCATCCTGCGGTGCCTCCACACCGGCGCCTGTGGACCAGATCAGGCGGTTAACACCGTGTTCCTGCATGCCAGAGATGATGTTTCCTGCGGCTTTTTTCATCAGATCGTCCGGGGTGTTTGGTGCCGGCCCGATGGCGTTAATGACAGCGTCGGCATCGCGAATGGCCAAGGACACCGTTTCGGGCTCCCGCACATCGCCTTCAACAATGGATAGGTCGCTGTGCTGAGCTTCCAGTTTTGAGGGCGTGCGGGCAAAGGCTGTCACTTCATGGCCCCTCTCAAGCGCTTTGCGCACAAGTTGCTGACCAGTGCCGCCGGTTGAACCAAAAATAGTGATCTTCAAGTTCGCCTACCTTTT
>JBMCLF010000181.1:0-4151 GCA_048615215.1 Candidatus Brevefilum sp. | reverse complement strand
GCCACTCTGGTTTATAGTAACCTGATCAGGCGCTTCTTCAAAGACACTGTCCCGATCGTGCTGGGAGGTGTCGAAGCCAGCCTGCGCCGAATCGCGCACTACGATTATTGGTCCGATTCGATCAGGAGATCAGTCTTGTTTGACGCTAAAGCCAATTACCTGCTCTACGGCATGGCTGAAGGGGCTGTAACTGACTTGGCAAGAGCGCTTGACCGGGGAGAAGACCCCCGGCAGATTCGCGGCCTGTGCTATATTGACAAGAATATCCCGGTGGATTACCTGGAACTACCACCTTATGAAACTGTCGTTGAGGATAAAGACGCTTTCATCGACATGTTCCACACCTTTTATCGCAACAATGACCCTCGCAGCGCCAAAGGTCTGGTACAGCTGCATCGTGACCGCTATCTTGTGCAAAATCCACCTTATCCCAATATGACCCAGGATGCACTTGACCAGATCTATGCATTGGATTATGAGCGCGCTCAGCACCCTTACTACGAACGCCAGGGACCGGTCAAGGCACTGGAAACTATCCGGTTTTCCATCCCAACCCATCGCGGTTGTTATGGTGAATGCAACTTCTGCGCGATCGCCGTGCACGAAGGCCGCACCGTCCGCTGGCGCAGTCAGGAATCCATCCTGACTGAAGCAGAAGAAATTACGCATCTCCACGATTTTAAAGGCGTCATTTACGATCTGAGCGGCCCGTCTGCCAATATGTACGGTTTTGAATGCCCGGTGAAGCTCCGCAAAGGCCCCTGCGAGGGCAAAAGCTGTCTTTATCCTGAAACCTGCCCCACCCTGCCTGTAGATCATCGCAAACAGACCGAGTTATTAAAAAAGCTTCGGAAAATTGAGGACGTTGAAAAGGTCTTTGTAGGGTCCGGTTTACGCTACGATCTACTCCTATCCGATCCAGAACACGGCGAGGAATACTTACAAGAACTTGTCCAGCATCACATTTCAGGCCAATTGAAGGTGGCCCCCGAACATACCCAACCGGATGTGTTGGCGCGCATGCGTAAGCCTGAAACGGACAAACTGCTTGAATTCAAAGAGCGCTTTGATGAGATGAACAAACAAGTTGGTAAAAAACAATTTCTCAGCTATTATCTGATAGCGGCTTATCCTGGCTGTACCCTGGGCGACATGCAGGCCCTCAAACGATTCGCCAGCAAAGAACTGGGGGTGCTGCCGGACCAGGTGCAGGTATTCACCCCCACACCTTCAACTTACGCCAGTGTGATGTACTATACTGAAAAGGATCCCTTCACCGGCGAAAAATTATTTGTCGAGAAGAACCCGGCTGCCAAAAAGCATCAGAAAGAAATAATCACCGGCCACAGCAAGCCCCCACGCCGGCACCGATTGAAAGGAAAGCGATAGGAGAATCAACAATGGCTGATCTGCTTCCAATCACTGAATCTCTGGCAAAACTTCAAGCCTGGGCAAACGATAATGCACCGGAAATAACCTTTAACTCGTCTGCTGACCCTGATGCTCTGGAAAATTACAGTGAAAAATCAGGCATCATCCTGCCGGAAGATCTACGACGGGCCTGGCTGGTGGCTAATGGCGAAACTCGTAAATCTGCGGGAATGATTGGCAATTGGCGTTTGATGCCCATCGCAGAAATTCAGGCAGCCTGGGGATTGCTTACCAAAATCGATGAAAAAGGAGGTTTCGCCGGCAAAGAACCCACCAGTTCCCCATACCTGCGGCATACATGGTGGCATGCAAGCTGGATTCCGGTCGTTGCCAGCGATACCGGGTATTATTTTTGCATTGCCACGTCCCCGCCAGAGATTGAACGGGCAGGGCAGATTCTGCTCTTTCTTCAGGACCGGCCGGAGCGCCCCCTGATTGCTGGAAGCCTGCAAGCCTGGTTCGACCGCATCCTGCACGATCTGGAAACAGGTCTTTACACCTTTGACCCAAAAGATGGTTTCAATGGTGAAGCATTTATGTGGTCTGCACTGGAGGGGAAACATCTATTTGATGGCAAAGAGAAAACAATAATTTCGGATAAAAGTTGAGTCGCGAAGTTTTCTATCCAGCCATTCCTTTTGACAATAATGGTTACAGGACTAATCTTTTCATTTTGGAAGACCAACACACAACTGAATTTAGAACAAACAACCTTTGTTCATAAATGACCTTTTTTATGGCTGGGTCGTCATGGCGGTTGGCACACTGGGAATGATCATGACCAGCCCTGGCCAAACCTATACCGGGTCCATTTTTATCAAAATCTTGATAAGGGACATCAGCCTCAGTCGCTCATTAATCAGCTCACTTTATTCTTTAGGCACCTTCATTGGGGGATTTTCCCTGCCGCTGAAGGGAAAGCAAATTGACCGTCACGGCACAAGAAAGATGATGACGCTGGTTGCCATCCTGTTTGGATTGGCTTGCATTGACATGGGATTTATGAAAAATGCCTGGATGATTGGTTTGGGGTTCATTGCGGTGCAAATGCTTGGACAGGGCAGCCTGGGATTGATCAGCCAAACCACGATCAATCGATTTGAATCTCGCTGGAAGAAACAAAAATCACTTCAATTGTTTTGTTCAAATCATTTCTCAGCAAGCTTTCTTTCACGCACATACTGTTCAAGCCGTTCATAATCTTCCGGCAGGTCCATATCCATGCCAAATCCCGCATCCTCAATAATCACGCCGCGAGTTTTGCATTTAAAAGTATCAGACACAGCCTGTTCCCCTTCTGCCAGTGTCGCCTGGCCCAACAGGAATTTGATAATCGTCCACCAAATTCGAGGACGCTTTGCCAGGTAACCCAGCATGGGCATAAGGCTGATTTTTCGCTTTTGGCGGTTGAGCTTTCGTCTAAGCAAACCGAGGTCACTGATCACCTGCTGCTGCTTGCGAATCGCGCGTGGGCTGAGGGCAAATAACTCGCCAGGGAATACCTGCAAATCTTTAAACCGCGCCACAACTCGCCCTGATTTGGGAAATTCTGCTTCTGCCAATGCTTCAGGCACCAGTGAAATATAAATCTCACAGCCCCCTTCCTGCTCAATTTTCTCAAAAAAGGTGTTAATTTCATCCACCCGGATGGCAGGAGCGTCACATGTACTGATCACGATCAGGTCAGGTAATTCACCTCGTTCCTCCAGGTAGGCCAACCCCCGCAATAGTTTATCTCCAAAATCAGAAGTTGTTTCCGCAGCGATAAAATGTACCGGATAATCAAATGACACATCCGATTCTTCCAGCCCAATCAGGAAAATTTCTCCCACATGAGGAGATTTGATTAATTCATCCATCTGCCAATCGATCAGCCGCCTTTCGAGGAATGGCAGAAGTGCTTTTGATTTATAATGACCTTCTGGATCGACCGCTTTCATCAATTTGCGCCGTCCGGGATCACACCCGCACAGTACAAATACAGGATAACCATAATGATTTTCGCGTTCCATCGAGTCCTCGTACTCCTTGGTTCTGTTTTTTTTGACTCGTTCTATGCGCATATACCAGAAAACAAGATATGATTTATTATACAGTGATGAAATCAAATAAACCAAACATCTTCTGACTGCTTAAATAATTGAGATTATTGTCGCCCGACACCAGATCAGACCACAATCCGGTAAAATAAATCTCCAGAGTTCAACGATAAATCGCGACCAATTTTAAAATGTACCGAAACTGCCCTTTGTGTCAGACACCACAACCAAAATTTTTTTATCACGGCCCACATCGTGATTATTTGCTCTGCCAGCATTGTGGCCTGATTTTTGTCACCCATAACGCGCTGCTTCCCCCAGATGAAGAAAAAGCGCGGTATGACCTCCATGAGAACGATATTCACGATCCCGGTTATCAAAACTTCCTAAAGCAACTCAGCCAGCCACTCATCGAACATATCGACCCTCCACCGCAGAGGGGAATAGATTTTGGCTGCGGACCCAGCCCTGCCTTAGCCTTTATGCTAAAACGCTGCGGTTATGAGATGACTCTTTATGACCCCTATTACGAAACGCACCCTGAAGCCCTTGATGAAACCTATGATTTTGCGACCTGTACCGAAGTCATAGAACATTTATATGTCCCAGCAAGAGAATGGGAAGTCCTGCTCAGCCTGGTCAAACCTGGCGGTTGGTTGGGGATCATGACGAAACTTGTGG
>JBMCLF010000180.1:0-4219 GCA_048615215.1 Candidatus Brevefilum sp. | reverse complement strand
AAATTTTATCATCTAGTTAGCTTTCTTCATCAAGCGTTCAAGAGGTGTTGCTATGACAGACATTCATGCCGTTGAAATTGCAGTCAACCAATTTTTCCAGTCTCTGGGAGCTTGGATGGAGGCGCCCATGCTGGCGATCACCTCATTAGGTTATGAGCAATTTTTTGTCCTCTTGCTGCCAACGATCTACTGGAGTTTTGACCAGATGGTTGGTTTGCGAGTGGGACTTGTGCTGCTCTTGAGTAATGTGGTCAATAATTTTCTTAAATTTCTGTTTCACAGCCCCCGCCCATACTGGATCAGTGATAAGGTACAAGCTTATTCCCATGAGACTTCTTTTGGTCTGCCGTCCGGCCATGCCCAGATTGCGGCCTCAGTGTGGGGCTGGCTGGCTGTTGAGGTGAAGAAACGCTGGTTTACCATCCTGTCTGTGATTTTGATCTTCCTGATCGGGATCTCCCGCATTTATCTGGGCGTACACTTCCTGACCGATGTGCTTTTGGGCTGGCTATTGGGCGGTTTGCTGGTCTGGGCTTTTTCAGCCTGGCAAAAACCCATTGGGGAATGGATTGACGAGAAATCTCTCTGGTCAAAGATTGGATTGATCACGGCCAGCGCTGTCTTGATACTGGCCCTGATCTTTGGCGTCAGGTTTGCAAATGACGCATGGCTGATGGACACCACCTGGGCTGAAAGGGCTGGCGAGGTTGATCCGTACAAACTGGAAGGGATTGTCACTGTAAGCGGTACCTGGTATGGGATGTTATGCGGTTTTGTCATTTTAACAGAAAAACGGGGTCAATTCCTTGCGGGTGAAGGCGGATGGCGGCGCCTGGTACGGTTCTTTGTGGGGCTGGCCGGCGTAGCAGTCCTGTATCTCGGCCTGGGTGTGATATTCCCGGATGGCGTGAGTTTCATCAGCCTGGTTCTGCGCTTCCTTCGCTATTCCCTGATTGGTTTCTGGGTTTCCTGGTGGGGGCCGCTGGTTTTTGAGTGGCTGGGATTGCTGAAGTTTGAACACGGGAATAGTGTTGAGAATCCCAAATAAAATATAAGTAAACATTTAGAATAAAACGGATGTCCTCGAAGATTTAGGGACATCCGTTTTTAATTGGTCAGGAATTTCTTCAGCAACAATTTATTCATTGCGATGAGACCGAAGTTCGAAGAAGCAATCTCGGGTTGACATTTTTCATCGCGTTATCCAGCCCGACGAGATTGGTTTTCCACGGGTAGATCGGTGTTTGTTCTCGTTCGGTCTGGAAACCGGTGCAAACTGCTTCCTATCCGCAGACGGTGTTGCGCTCGATCAAGTCGCGATACCAATCATAACTGGCTTTGGGGGTGCGTTTGCGATCTGGATCATCGAAGTCGACGTGGATCAGGCCAAAGCGGATTGAATATCCTTCAGTCCACTCAAAATTGTCCATCAGGCTCCAGACGTAATATCCGCGCAGGTCTGCACCGCTGGTGATGGCTTTGTGAGCGGCCATAAAATGCGCACGCAGGAAATTGATCCTCCCCTGATCATTGACGAAGTTGTTCTCATCAGCAGGTTCGCCCAGCGCTGTGCCATTTTCGGTGATGAACATGGGCGGGTTTCCATAGTTATCTTTCAGGTGCATGAGAAGCTCGGTAAGCTGTGAGGGGCAAATCCCCCAGCCTTTTGGCATTGATCCCCATCCTTCATCAATATTAAATTCGGACTTCAGTTTGAGAAGACCATGCGGTTGGAACTGGACATTTTGGCTGAAATAATAATTGATACCAAGGAAATCGATCGGTTCGCTTGTCACGGCCATATCACCGTCTTTGATCTCCGGCGCCATTTCGCCAACCCAATCCATCAACCGTTGTGGATAAGTGCCTTTGAAGATCGGGTCGAGAAACAGGTTATTGATCAAATCTTCCAAACGGCCGGCAGCAGCGATGTCCGCCGGGTCGTCAGTTTTGGGCAAAAAGGTCGCCAGGTTTAATACAACGCCGATCTGACCCTGATAGCCCAGCTGACGATAGAGCTGAACTGCACGCCCATGTGCCAGGTTGAGGTGGTGTGTCGCTTGAAGGGCCTGTGGGAAACTGGCAATGCCTGGCGGAAAAGAGCCTTCTCCATACCCTGAAAAGGCCACCACGAAGGGTTCATTGTGTGTGGCCCAATAGCCCACCCGGTCGCCTAATTTTTCGAAGACTGCCCGAGCATACTCTGTAAACCACTCCACACTATCACGGTTGGGCCAGCCACCACGGTCTTGCAATGCCTGGGGAAAATCCCAGTGGTTAAGTGTGGCGTTGGGAATGATCCCGGCTTCTAGCAAATTGTCAACCAGGCGGTCATAAAAATCCAGACCGCGTGATTCTATTTGCCCTGTGCCCTGTGGCAAAATCCGCGGCCAGCTGACTGAAAAGCGATAAGATTTAAGCCCCAAATCTTTGATCAGGCCGACATCTTCCTCAAGGTGGTGGTAATGGTCGCAGGCGACGTCACCGGTGTTACCGTTCAGGACACGGTAAGGTTGGTGCGAAAAGCGGTCCCAGATGCTTTCTCCTTTGCCGTCTTCATCCCAGGCACCTTCGATTTGATAAGATGCTGTTGCTGCCCCCCAAATGAATTCTTGTGGAAATGTGAATTGTGTCATAGTTTATCCTTTAGTTTCAAGTTGACTCCCAGTGATGGGATCGATGCCATTATAAATGATTTTCATGGTCAAGTGAGTATGGGTTTAATGAGACCTGCTGAATGACTGTTGTATATGGCGTTATAATGTTGGAGATTATCAATCTGGAGGAGATATGAACCCAAAACAACGCATCTATGCGCAAATTCAGCATCAGGAAACGGAACCTGTCCCTTATACTTTGCCTTTTGAAACACCTGAGTTGATGGAAGCACTGGACCAGTATTATGGTGAAACCACCTGGCGGGAAGAATTACAGAACCATATCCTGGAAGTCCCCCTGCCGCATCCGCTGTTGGGGATTCCAGGCGAGCGCACCGGTGAGACAGCATTGCTGATGGACCTTTTCGGAGCCCGGTGGGCGATGCACAAAAGGCCTGCACACCTGGAGAAACCGCCGCTGCAAGACCCAAGTTTGGAGGGTTACACATTCCCGGATATTTCGGACTGTTTTATGCCCGATTGGGAAAACCAGGTGAGTGCATTTGTTGCTCAACACCCCGACCATTTCATCGTCGCCAGTCCGGGTTTTGGGATCTTTGAGCGCACCTGGGTGCTGCGTGGTTTCGAAAATATGCTGGCAGACGTCATCACAGAGCCGAAATTCTATGAATCCCTGGTGACGGCAATCACCGACCACCAGCTGGCGCTGCTCGATAGGATGCTGGCAGCTCCGCTGGATGGTATTCTTTTCAGCGATGATTGGGGTTATCAGGATGGGGTATTAATTGGGGCGAAGCGCTGGCGCAGGTTCATCAAGCCCAACCTCAAACGGCTTTACGACCGCGTGCACCAGGCTGGGAAGATCGCTCTGAACCATGTTTGCGGATCAGTGCGGGAGATCATGCCCGACATTATCGAAATTGGGTTGGATGTGCTTGAATCGGTTCAGCCGGAAGCGGCCGGGATGAATCCCTATGAGCTCAAAGCAGAATTCGGTTCAGCGATTACTTTCTGGGGCGGGTTGGGATCACAATCGATCATCCCCTATGGCAGCCCTGCAGATATCAAACTGGAAGTGAGCAGGCTGGTACGCGAAATGGGCGCAGGTGGCGGCTATATCCTGGCGCCTGCCAAGGGCGTTCAGCCTGAAACGCCGGTTGAAAACATGGCTGCACTGGTGGAAAGTTTTACCAATCAGAGGTGTTTATCTTAGAAATTTTCTGTAAAATGCATCAATTTTGGGACGGGTTGCTTCCTGAGCAGCCCGTTCTTTGATTAAGACAAAGTTGGCCTCTGCTGCTGCCGCACGCTTTTCTGGGTGTTGCAGTGCCCAGAGGATGGCTTTAGCCAGGTCGTGGGGATCATGTGGGTTGACCAGCGCACCGTTTTCGCCCTGAACGATCCATTCTCGCAGTGATTCGATATCCCCCACCACAGGGAAACACCCACAGGCTAAAGCCTCTAAAAATGAGTTGGGCGTACCGTCATGGCTGCTGGGCGAGATGAAGAGGGTGGAGCGTTTCATCAAAGCCCATAATTCTTTTTGGGGAAGATGCGGCAAGAGGAAAGTGTTTGGGCTGATCCCAAGGGAGCGCACCCAG
>JBMCLF010000179.1:0-4273 GCA_048615215.1 Candidatus Brevefilum sp. | reverse complement strand
ACGGTATCAGACACCTATGGTTGTCACCGGGTTTGAGCCGCTGGACCTGGTAAATGGTATATTACAAACAGTAGAACTTTTAGAAGAAAATCGTGTGGCGGTGGAGAATGCTTACCCGCGTGCGGTCAGTTTTGAGGGAAACAAGGCTGCGCAAAATCTGATCATGAATGTGTTTGAACCTGTTGATCGCAACTGGCGCGGTATCGGGATGATCCCTGAGAGCGGTTACGGCTTGCGTTCAGAATATCATCACTACGATGCCACCCTGCGTTATGAAACAACCGAAATCCAAACAAATGAATCAGAGATTTGCATCGCCGGGCTGGTTCTCCAGGGGCTGAAGAAACCTGTTGAGTGCCCGGCTTTTGGAACACTGTGCACACCTCAATCCCCGCTCGGAGCGCCTATGGTTTCTTCTGAAGGCGCCTGTGCGGCATATTACCGTTATGCCAGGGAGCTTGGATGACCTCAGATCAAGACAAATCCATTCACATGCAGGGGCCAATGTGTCCCGTTCCACACCATCACACCGAGACTGTAGTGATGGGTCACGGCAGCGGTGGTCAAATGACTCGCGACCTGATCCAAAATATCTTTCAGAGTCAACTCGGAAATGATTTTCTAGCGGAAGGCAATGACGCAGCACGTGTCAAGATTGCTGAAATGGACGGACAGTTTGCCATCTCTACCGATTCCCATGTGGTTTCGCCGCTTTTCTTTCCGGGAGGTGATATCGGCCGATTGGCAGTTTGTGGAACTGTGAACGATGTTGCCATGCTGGGTGCCAGGCCACGCTACCTGACAGCAGGATTTATCATTGAAGAAGGTTTTGCCATGGAATCGCTTAAGAAAATCATCGCGTCAATGGCACAAGCCTGCCGGGAAGCGGAAGTCCAAATTATCGCCGGCGACACCAAGGTTGTTGAAAACGGAAGCGCAGATGGCCTATTCATCACCACGGCCGGTTTTGGCATCATCCCGCCCCACCGGCAAATTGGCGGACAATTTGCCCGTCCTGGTGACGCCGTTCTGGTTTCAGGTTCTCTTGGAGATCATGGTATCGCAGTCTTGCAGGCTCGCGGAGAATTAGGCTTTGAATCCCAAATCACTTCAGATGTTGCGCCTTTGAATAAAATGCTTCAACAGTTGCTAACCGAAATTCCCGAAGTACATGTCCTTCGGGACCCCACCCGGGGGGGCCTGGCGACGACACTGAATGAAATCGCCTGCCAAAGTCAGGTTAGTATCCAGCTGGAGGAAGAAAGCATTCCTGTAAGGCAGGATGTACAAACCGCCTGCGAAATGCTTGGCTTTGATCCTCTCTATATTGCCAATGAAGGAAAAGTGATCGTGATTTTGCCTGAGGAAGACACCGATCATGCTCTCGAAATCATGATAAAAACAGATTACAGCTCTATGGCTACGCGAATTGGCTCTGTTTTCCAGGATAATCCGGGCCAGGTCCTTTTGAAAACTGCCTTTGGTTCCACCAGGATTTTGGACATACTCTCCGGTGAACTCCTTCCTCGCATTTGCTGACCATCTTGACCAACTCAAACGTTCCAAACTATACTTATCATCATAATCACAGATAAAGGATAACCATGAAAATTGATTACCAAGAAACCACCAGTGACTTAGAAACCCGCATCAACATCCACGACGCATATGGCGCCCGCGATATCGACAAATGGATGCTGGAAGTGCTGCCCCTTGAAAAAGGCATGAAAATTCTGGATGTCGGTTGCGGTTCCGGCAAACAATGCTTCTCGTATCTTGCTCATCTAAACGGCAAGGCTGACATTACCGGCGGTGATGTGTCGGATGCGTTGCTCGATAAAGCCAAAGAGGAAAATAAAAAACTCGGTGAGCGGATCACTTTCCAGAAATTAGATTTCAACAAAACCTTTCCTTATCCAGATGAAATTTATGACCTGGTATCGTGCTCTTTTGCGATTTATTATGCAGAGGATATTCCCTTCACAATCACAGAAATGCACAGGGTATTGCAACCCGGCGGCTATCTCTTCACAACCGGCCCCATGCCTGAAAACAAGCAAATGTTCTACGACATCATTGAAAAAGCAACCGGGAAAGAAATTCCCCCAATGCCCGGCAGTTCTCGCTATGCCTCTGAAATCCTTGACACGATCAAAGCACAGTTTTCGTCGGTAGAAGTGCACGTCTTCGAAAACCCCCTCACCTTCCCCACCATTGAGCCTTTCCTGGCCTATACCCGTGCCCCTCTATCTGAAGACAGGCTTCTCTGGAATACCTTTTTTCAAACCAAACAGGATTTTGAAGAGATCATGGCAAAGATCGCCAAAGTTGCCCAACAACGGCTTGAGCGTGATGGCAAACTGGTAATGACCAAAGTAGTGGGTGGTTTTCTCGCGAAAAAGTAGGAAATGATGAATCACAATATGACCTTTTTCGGTGAAACACTGTGTTTCATCGGCGCCCACCCGGATGATATTGAATTGGGCTGCGGTGCATTAATTGCAGATATTGCAGATCAAACCAATGTGATTTGTGTGACCCTTTCTGATAATCAACAAAACCCTGAATTAAAAAACCTGGTCGATGAACATCATCAGGCAATGGCTATTCTTGGCGTGAAACCGGAAAACGCAATTTTGCACGACTTCACGACCCGCCGCTTTCAGGCTGCCAGGCAGGAAATCTTGGAAGTGATGATCGCGATGAAAAGAAAATATCATCCTGAAGTCGTATTTGTCCATACCGCTCAAGATATCCACCAGGATCACAAAACCATCACCGAAGAAGCATTACGTGCGTTTCGAGGAACAACGGTATTGGGGTTTGACGTCCTGCGTTCAAGTTATGGTTTCTTCCCAAATTTTTTAGTTGAGGTCTCAGAAGAAGGCGTCAGTAAGAAAATCCAGGCATTAAAGGCATATAAGACCTACGAAGATAAATATTATTTTGAAGAGAACATAATTCACGCGACAGCAATACGACATGGCGCTTTAGCAGAAAGACCTTTTGCAGAAGGCTTTGATATCCTGAGAATTGTTGGCCAATTTGGCGATAAGGAATATTAACGATAACTGGCTGCCGTTTGGCAGCCAGAATTTTTTTTGGACATTTTTCTATTCTTCCACCCCAATTTCGATCATTCCATCCCTTTCACGAATTGGATAAGCAGACACTCCTTTAACAGCTGGCAGGGCAAGCACTTCGCCAGTGCGAATATCGAATCTTGCGCCGTGCCGGGGGCAGACAATTACATGATCCTCAATATCACCCTCACCTAATGGGCCGTCATCATGGGTGCAGATATCGGCAATGGCGTAAAAATCCCCGGAAATATTGAAAATAACAACGGGATCTTCGCCCAATTCAATGAACAAACGCTCACCAGGGGGAAGGTCCTCCACAGAACAAACAGAATAATAAACAATTTCAGACACTGAAGAACCTTTCGTAGAAAATGGCGGTCAAAAAAAGTGACCGCCATTCCGTGCTTGACATCATTAATCTGCCTATATAGTTGTTTGATAGCCTGTGGGTCGTGTTGAATCCTTTTTAGCGTGGCGAATATGCCTTGAATCAAATGGGAACCACAGAATATGATCGGGAACCATCCAACCGTCTGTCAGATAAACATTCGTCCGGAACTGTACCGCAACCATTTTTTCATCCACCTGGACAACAATTCCCCGCGCCCAATCTCGGATCCGATCACCGTTTTTCTCGTGATCGCAATACACTTCAACCGGATCCCCCACTTGATAGGTCTGGTCCTCCTCTGGTGGTCTCATAAATGGTGATCTTGCCATGAATCCTCCTGAATAATTTTAAGTATTGAAATCGACTCATCTATTTTAGCAGATTTGATCTTATTTTTCTATATAATAATTATATGAAATACAAATTGGGCGATTAATTCGACATTTTCTCAATAATTGCATCTTTGAACCTGTTTTGAACACCTTCAAATGGAATCCTACTCATAATGTGATCAAAAAAGCCCATAACAATTAATTGTTTTGCTTCACTTTCCGGGATACCTCGGGTGTAAAGGTAAAAAAGTTCGTTTTCATCAATCTTCCCCACAGTGGCACCATGGGTGCAGCGGACATCATCCGCTAAAATTTCCAAACCTGGAATTGAGTCTGCTCTTGCCCCTTTGCTAAGGATCAGGTTTCGATTTGCCTGATACCCATCTGTACCATCCGCCCCAGGCGCAACGTAAATCATGCCCTGCCAAACTGAACGACTCTCATCCATCAATGCGCCTTTGTAGAGC
>JBMCLF010000178.1:0-4314 GCA_048615215.1 Candidatus Brevefilum sp. | reverse complement strand
GATCGAAAGCGGCGTCTGGCTTTTTCCCTGGGTTGGATCAATGCCGCCGGTATCCATGACATAGAAGTCATACCCGCTCCAATCGGCCTCTGCTAGGAGGCGGTCTCGCGTGGTGCCGGGGACTTCGTCCACGATCGCCAGGCGTTCGCCCGTCAGGCGGTTGAAGAGGGTGCTTTTTCCAACGTTTGGGCGGCCCACCAGGGCCACAACAGGTTTGCTCATAGGGACTGATTATACCTCACGGGATAGGGGTGAATAGTGAGCTGTGAATGGTAACCTGAGGAAATAGGTATTAGGAAACAGGGATCAGGCAGTGAAAAAAGTTGTTAGATTGTCTACGATAGCAAAGTTGGAGTGGTTGATAATTATTAGCGGGCCTGGCGCTGGCCGTGCCGGAAGGAATCCAGCATTTCCTTTTGGGGCATGAGAATTGCTTCGGGGTCGCAGGCGCTCTTGCAGAAGCAGCAGCCCACGATGCACAGGAAGGGCTCCATCACGGCCACTTTGCCATCATCGGTTTTCTCAAATACGTCTTTGGGGCAGACCTCCAGGCAGTTGCCGCAGCCATCGCAAAGTTCGGCAGACACGGTGGGGAACCAGGGGATTTGCTCACGCGGGTGACCTTCCCATGTGCCATAGTCACGGATTGCTTTGTCTTCATCCCCTGACCGTTCTTGTAAGTAGCGGCGGTATTCTCCCAGCAAAACCTCCCGGTAAGCATATAAAGCGGGTTTGGGGATGAAATTGTGCTGGCGGACGCCTTTGATCAACCGCTCTCCAGCGTCAGAGTCGTCTGGGCGGCAACCGGCTTCGTAGAGCTCCTCAAAGAGTTCGTTCAGGCCGAGCAGGCCGGCGGGTGCGCCATCGATAAACAGCATACGGTAACTGAGGTCAGGCATGTGTTTTGCCCTCTTTTTCCCCTTCATCGATCTCCTGGGCGCTGGCCTTTAGGTGTTCCAGCATGGCCACCAGGCTGTTGTTGCGCTCAGAGGGCAGCTTCCAAACCTGGAGCCGATCGATAAAATCCAGATTGAGATCTGCAATATCCTCCGGGCGGCAGCCTTCCACCATCCGGACGAGCAAGGCAGCGATGCCGCTGATCACCATGGAATCGCTCTCGGCTGCCAGGTACAGCCGGCCGTCACGGACCTCGAGGTGGAACCACAGATCGGATTGGCAGCCGCGCACACGATTGGTTTCGGTCTTCAGGGACGGATCCAGTGCTGGCAGGTCCAGGCCCAGCTGGAAGAGATGCATATACTTGGCATCCACATCGGGCAGAGCCTCAAATTCTGTGATGATTTTTTCTTCTCGGGTCTTGAGCTGTGTGTGGGTCATCGGAGCAATTTTGGTCTAAATTACTGGTAATGTTGTATTTGATCGGGATTATACCACCTGGGGGGGAAACTCTGCCTTTTATCGCGCGTGTCTCATCATCAGTTCATTAAGTTTCTCTATTATTAATTATTCTCTCTGGCTTGTGCAATAAGATTCATCCCAGCTGGAATGGTGGTGTGAGAAGTTATCGTTGTAGGTATTGCAATTCTTGATTTCTTTTTTACAGGAGATATGAATTACATGGATTTTGGGTGGTTTTTTTCTAAAATGTTTCGGTTTTCCGGATATCATTGGCAATTAAAAATCTAAGCAGTGAATGTATTTTCCCTGATCCACCTCACGCCGTGGCCTTGAGGCTGAAGGTACAGGGAAAACCTTCACGTTTTTCATTGCTGACGTCATAAGGTGTGTAGCCGTTGTAGAAATACTGCGGAAATTCATGCAAAAACTCGATTCGCAGGCCGGCCTCGCACAGCGCGGTGACGACCTCGCCCAGGGTCCAATCCCATTCATAGGAGGGAATCTCGACATTAACCTCCGGGTCGGTGTAGTCGCCAAGGCCTTTATAGTGCCAAACCTGTTTGCGGAAGTAGTCTCCCACGATGCGCCCTGGTGCGGATTGGCCGCTTTCGTCGAACATAACATTGCGGAAGGGGTGCCCGTCCTGGATGTAGAAGACCCCGCCTTCCTTCAGCAGATACCGCACGGTTTGTGCGAAGATGTTGATATCTGGAAGCCAGCACAGCACGCCAGTGGAGGCGAAGACGATGTCGAACTTTGTGTGGACTTTTTCCATCACCTCCAGGATGTCGGCTTCGATGAAGTCCGCCTCAATATCCATGCGCTTTGCAAGTTCCCGGGCATGATGCAGCGAGCGGGAGGAGATATCAATTCCGGTGACCTGCGCGCCCAGCAGGGCGAAGGATAGCGTGTCTGTGCCGATATGGCACAGCAGGTGGCACAGGGATTTGCCCCGCACATCGCCCACTTCGCGGCGAATGACTTCGTTGAGCAGTGGCTCGCCAGCGAGCAGCTTTTCGATGTGATAGGTGCGGGCATGAACGTCGGCTAATGCGTCCCATCCTTTGCGGTTGGAATCGGTGTGTTTGTGCATGTAATTTCCTTAAGATCTTTTTGGATGATCCACTCGAATTTTCGCAAATACCATAGATAAAGAATTTTACCAGCAGTTCAATTTCTGCTGAGCAAGAGAATGAAAACATAAGCAATCAGAGAAATACAGCCAATGTGTTACGGATTTCAAATTGTTGATATCGTAGTTTACAAGCAATTTGTGATTTGGTTTTTTTCGGGCTAAAGCCCTCATTCCGGAAATTTTATTTTATATCGACCCCTGATTTCAATAAAATCTGGCAATATTAACGTTTGGTTATATTTTGAAAATTATCTGAAATTACTGGTATGATTATCTTTGGTTAAATGAGATAATAGATTATGGACAAGTATCAAGAATTTCAAGCGCCTGTGCAAGATGACCCTGAAGGGAGCCTTCGGGTGAGCTGACGCGCACAGAACTCTTCTTCAGCCTTTTAGTTGTGGCCCCGTGCGTTCTGTGGCCACGTTTTTTATTTAACGAATCAATTTGAAGGACACACTTATGTTTGCATTTTTATCACAATCATTGTTGTTGACGATCGCGGTTGGGCTGGTTGCCATTGCCATGCTGGTGCTTGCTTCCAACGAGGCGGTCAGAAGGCTGACCGGACTGGCGGGCTATTTCCGTCTGTCCACCACCTTTGTGGGTGTGACCGTGGTCTCCGTGGCAACCAGTATCCCTGAAATCGCTGCCCATTTCACGGCTTCCGTTGGCATCCTGGGAGGGTCATTGGATTACGAGGTGAGTTCGGCGGTGGTGCTGGGTGCAAATATCGGATCGGACGTGATCCAGCAAACCCTGATCATGGCAATTGTGATCTTTATTGCTGGTGTGTTGACTTTCAGGCGCTATTTTCTTTGGAAAACAATGATCCCGATGATCATCACCACGATTATGTGCATCGTGCTGGGCGTTGATGGTACCTATTCCCGGATTGACGGCTTGATTCTGTTCGGGTCATTCATTGCGTACATGTATTATCTATATATCGATGAGCGGAAGCATTATAAAGAAGAGGATCACGGATTCACGCCAGATGGCGAAGTCCCTGTTGGCGTACCGCGCGACAGCAAAGAAGCCTGGGGCTACTTCACAATCGCTATGTTGGCTCTGGTGTTGACCGTGGGTAGTGCTATGGTTGCCCTGCAGATCACGGAAATCATTGTCGATCGTACCGGTGTGGGCGGCTCGTTGATTGGGGTGCTTACATTGGGAGTCGCTTCAGCACTGCCCGAACTGGTAACTGCCATTTCAGGAATCAGACAGGGTGATGTGGGACTGCCTCTGGGCACCTTGATCGGCAGCAATATTACCAACCCCCTGGTGGCGATCGGCGGAGGTGCTTTGATCAGCACCTATTGGGTACCAAGGCCGCTGGTGATGTGGGACTTGCCGTGGGAGACGGTCACCGGTGCGATCCTGTGGGTGATTTTGTGGTTCAGCAAAGGGAAGATCGGCAGGAAAGGCGCCATCTACCTGACCGTGATTTATTTTGTGTATGTAACCTTTAGGATGTTATTTTTCTCTGTGGATTGACTGCGTTTATTTTTTAGTAAATTTTTCCAGATAAACCCTCAACCTGCCTTCTCCCTGGCGACGCTGTCGCTTATGAATGAAGATGCGCTTCAGGATCCGGTATATTATGATAAATCCTGATTGATGCTTTCAACGGTGCATGTCACCGGGAATACGATTCAATGCCGAATAAGACCTGACGCTTCAATCGAGCGTGTGTTGCGGTCTACAAATCGGATTGGACGGATGGCAGGAGCATTGAAATGGCAATTGAATATTACCTGAGTGTCAATCACCACCGGGCAGGTGTTGAAAACTGGCAAATTTTGATTTTGAGCAGATCG
>JBMCLF010000177.1:0-4333 GCA_048615215.1 Candidatus Brevefilum sp. | reverse complement strand
CAGCCCGCCTCTTATGGCAATCTTTCGCCGGCGATTTACTGGCTGCAGTATTTCTTCACAGGCAGCCCGGTGCCCCTGGGCGGGCTTGATGTGCAGATCCACCCGGTTGCCTGGGCAGGTTGGGCCGGCCTGTTCGTGACGGCCATCAACCTGATCCCGGCAGGGCAGTTGGATGGCGGCCATATCCTGTATGTGTTGTTTGGCAAGGAGAAAGCCAAACGCAGCTTTCCTTTTGTTCTGGGCGCATTAATATTGCTTGGCCTGGCGTGGCCCGGCTGGTGGCTGTGGGCTGTTTTGGTGTTCTTCTTTGGCCGCCGTTATGCCGAACCAATGGACCAGATCACGCGAATCGACCAGAAGCGTAAGATTCTTGGGGTCATCGCGTTGGTTGTGTTCGTCTTATTATTCATCCCGGTTCCTCTGGTTATCATTCAATGAAAATAAAAAAAGTCTATCAACCATCATTGATTATTCGAATCCTCACGAGCGGTTTGCTCTGTGGGGTGCTTATTCTGTCTGCTTGTTCGCAAACACCTACCGAAACCCCTGTTTCGAATTTAACGCAGACATCAACAGTTGAACTGACTGAAACGCCGGAGTCTGTAACCACTCCAAGCCCTTCTCCAACACCTACGTCACCACCGACATTGAATGTTAGGCCGGAAGACCTTGTGGATATTTCATTACGCTTCATGCACCCCTGGCCGGGTGACACGGCAGAAGTGATAGAACAGATTGCCAGGCAATTTTCCCTCACCAATCCCTGGGACATTTGGGTTGATACAGAATCTCACGGCGGTGAAACAGCCCTGCTTGAAGCTTTGCTATTGGACGCTGAAACGGGTGATACGCCGGAATTGGTTGCAGTCCATCCCTACCAGCTTAACGTCCTGGACGGGACTTTTTTTACCATTCCGCTTTTAGACTATTTTGACCATCCGGAATGGGGGTTTGATGATGATGCGCGTGCTGACATCCCTGAAGTGCTGCTTGATCCTTTTGCATTGGAAGAAGAATTAATTGCCCTGCCCGTGGCACCTCAAGCAACAGTTTTGTTTTATAACCAGACCTGGGCCGAATCCTTGGGGTTTGCTGCTCTCCCGGAAGATGCGGGAGCCTTTCGTCAGCAGTCCTGTGGGGCGGCTCTTGCCAACCGCGAAGACATCAACCCGGAAAAAGCCGATACAGGCGGATGGATCATCAACCTCCAGCCTGAAGTTTTGTCTGGTTGGTATCGTGCTTATGGCGGCGAATTGCCAGATTCTGGAAGGCCGCAATTCAACACTGATGCCGGACGGGATGCTCTTGGCTATCTTAAGTCGCTCTCAGATCAGGGATGTTTTTGGAGAGGCCGAAGGCCGGAACCCTATTTTTACTTTGCCAACCGCTTCGCCCTGTCCTATGCTGGCAGGCTTGACGGTATTCCGGAACAGCAGGGCTGGATGACTGTTGCGGAGAACGAAGACCGCTGGACAGTGATGGGTTTCCCGGGACCTGAAGGTCAAGTGATGGTGATCGATGGCCCGGGACTGATGGTTGCAGAAGCATCGCCCGAAGAACAACTGGCTGCCTGGTTATTTGCTCGGCACTTGCTGGAACCGGAGGTTCAAGAAAGGCTGGTTCGCACTCTGTTTACGGTACCCGTTCGCCGGTCCGCATTGGCATCGCTGGGAGATTTTGCAGAGGAATATCCACAGTGGGGGACAGGCGTTGCCCTGATAGATGAAGCGGTAGCTTTACCCATGAGTGAGGATTGGGGTTACTCACAATGGCTGCTGCAGGACGCAGCGTTCCGGCTGCTTCAATTCGACGAGCAATCGCCAGAAGAGGTGCTTGAGGAATTGGATCAAATGATCATCGAACTAGGAGGAACGGCGCAGTGATGGTGGATTTACCCACTGTGACCATTTATACCGATGGCGCCTGCCAGGGCAATCCTGGCCCTGGCGGTTGGGGGGCGATTCTGCGCTATGGCCGGCATGAAAAAGAGCTGTCCGGTGGGGAAAAAGATACCACCAATAACCGGATGGAATTGCGAGCCGCCTTGGAAGCCCTGCGCTCGCTGAATGAATCCTGTCAGGTGATTCTGTTCACGGATTCGGAGTACCTTAAGAAGGGCATCACGGAATGGCTGGCAAATTGGAAGAGGCGTAACTGGCATCGTAAAGGGGGAAAGCTGGCGAACGTTGATCTGTGGATGAAGCTGGATGAAGAGATCAGCCGTCATCAAATCCGTTGGCGTTGGGTGCGGGGGCATGCCGGCAATGTGATGAACGAGCGGGTAGATAAGCTGGCGCGTAAAGCAATCCCGGATTAAGGCAATCCCTATCACGGGTAAAAATCCTTTAAAGTGCTGTTATGATTTTGTGGATGTCTCAAAAGCGGGACTATCGATTAGATAATTTGGCATTTTATTCCTTTTGGGACCCAATCTTTTAAATTTTTTGCTTTTGAGTCTCCAAACACCAAAAATTATCCTTACTTGCTCAATAAATCCAATTAAACCAATCTGCAGCCTTCCTTGCGATATGATATGATATGAATGCTACATGATGGGATGAATAGGTTTTGCTTTTAATTAAATCATCTCAAAATCCAAATCAACAAGAAGAAATTTTATGGAGGTAGCTATGAAAAAATTTACCCTGATCATTATGGCAATCGTTCTGCTGGCAGCATCGATCGGTACTGGTTCTGTGTTCGCACAGGAAGAAGTTGAGCCCACGCCAGAATCGGCAGAAGACCCTGAAGAATTAGAAGAACCAAATCCTGCATGCGAGGATGAGCTTATGCATCCTGCAATTTTACGAATCGCTGACATGTACGATATGGAATATGAGGAATTACTGGTTTATTTCTGCGAATATGATTTTGGCATTGGAGAGATTGTTCATTTGTTAGGATCATATGCCCAAGCCGAAGAAGAATTCACGCTGGAAGAGATCCTGGCGATGCGTGTGGATGAAGAAATGGGCTGGGGAGAAATCTGGCAGGATTTGGGGATGATAGGTTCAGGACGCGGTGACTCTGAAGAGGATGATGAACCAGCAGCTCTCGTGAGGAATCCTAACCGGAATAGATTATACTCACAAGCTGAGGATGACGATGATGAGTCACCAAAGGACAATGGCAAACCGCCTTTTACACCTCCCGGGCTTGATAAAGAAAAGGGCCCAAACAATCTGCCTGGAAACGGCAGAGGGAATAAAGGTGATGGCCACCCCGGCAAAGGTCGGAAACCCTGATCCCATTACATTGAATTAAAAAACCTTCCCGGAGAACAAAGGGAAGGTTTTTTTGTTAAATGCTATCTCAGGGTTCGACCGGGTAGCCAGCCTCGATCCAGGCTTCGAATCCGCCCAGGATTGGGTCCGCACGTTCGATTCCATTCTGCAGCATGATCAGCGCCGCACGGGCGCTGGTATTTTCAGCCGGTCAGGTGCAGTAGGTGATATACCAGGTGTTAGGGTCCAATCCGCTCACAAGCGCTTCAGCCTGGTTTACCGGGATGTTGATGGCTCCGGCAGCATGTTGGGCCTGAAATTCTGTCTCACTCCGTGTATCCACCAGAACCGCTTCACCGTTGGCGGCTGCCTGATAAGCTTCCTCGGCGGTCAGGCGGAGGATATCGTCCTGGTTGGCGATCTCGCCCGGGTTGACGGTTCTCGCCCGCCGCAAGTTCTGCGCCAGGATCAATCCACCGACGCTGAGGATCAGCACAGCGACAAACAGTGTGATGGGAAGTAATAAATGATTCTTTTTTCTTCGCATTGTTTTCTCTTTCTGTTAGTTTCGGTGTTAATCTTTACGATTTGAAACGACGTAATCGCAGGCTGTTGGTAACAACAAAGATGCTGCTAAAGGACATGGCGCCCGCAGCTAACATCGGATTTAGGAAACCCAAAGCTGCAGCAGGGATCAGGATCGTATTATAAAAGAACGCCCAGAACAGGTTTTGTTTGATCGTCTTCAGCGTCCGACGGGAGAGGGCGATCGCTTTGGGTACGCCCCGCAGGTCACCGCTGATCAGCACCACTGGGGCAGAAGCCATGGCAACATCCGTACCGGTACCGATGGCGATCCCGATATCGGCCTGGGCCAGGGCGGGGGCGTCATTGATCCCATCGCCAACCATGGCGACAATGTGTCCCTTCTCTTGAAGCTTTTTAATTTCTTCGGCCTTATCGCCTGGCATAACTTCAGCCAGGACTTTATCAACGTTCACCTGATCGGCTATTGCCTGAGCCGTACGGCGGTTATCGCCGGTGACCATGGCAACTTCCAATCCCATTTCGTGCAGACGCTCAATTGCCTTAAGTGAACCTTCCTTGAT
>JBMCLF010000176.1:0-4348 GCA_048615215.1 Candidatus Brevefilum sp. | reverse complement strand
CCCGGCCACAGACCTGGGCAGCCTGATCAGCAGCTATGGCGAATCATTGGTGAGTAAAATTGAAACAACCTATCCGGATTATCAGAAATTATTGAGCCGGGCGCGATTTTACGCCCAGGCGATTGAATTACAATGGATCCTTCTGGGGGTTGAATCGGGCGAGGATTATTGGTTCACCGCGCACCTGGGTGGGGCGAGAGATATTGGGATGATGTCGTATGCTGCGGGGACCGGTCATTGACGAGCCCCGCAGCCTGATTGTTCCTTTTGAATGACATTTACTTGTTCATGAAGCAATTTGGTTCATGAAGCCCTTTAATTGCCGGGACCACTCTACACCTTCAAGGATCACCTTTGTGTGATCGTCCTTGGGTTCTGTCTGGATAAAGACGAACCCCCCGCCGCCTTCCAGGCGAACGCAGCAATCGGCTTCTTCAGTTATTTCCATGCCATAATCCCCGACAAAGGTTTTCTTGGCGAGTTTGATGATCTCTTCAGAGGATTGATTGGATTTGGTTTCCAGTGAGATTTGTGCCATCTCTGACTCCTTTATTAAATGTTGTTATCCCTGAGCATACCGGGATGATCATAATGGGTTTTATTGGATGCCTTTGACTTATATTACATAAAATTTTGCGCCGAAAGAAGAACATTTGATGACTCTTGTGGAGGGTTTCAGTCTGATCGGGCTTTTTTGATTAATGATTGTTTCAGATCCCAAAGCTTCTGCGACAGAGACACATGATAGATATGGGGGTTCATCAGCCGTCGAACACCCGGATCCAGCGCTTCAATGTCATCATCGCGAGTCTTACGGATGTCCTCAAAGGTAGGATGGTCGCTGACGATCTCGCCATTTTTGATTACAGGCTGCAGTAATTTTTCAACCCGTGTAATGTCCTCTTCTTGCAGTGTGCGGCGTTTTCTTTCCATGGTGGGGTGCCTCAGCGCAAGTGGGCGCTGGGTTTGGATGTCTTCATCTTGCAGGCTGATCAGATCGGCGGTGGCCTTTCCGCGTTCATCATAGATCCGCCAAACCTGTTTGTTACCAGGGTTGAGGATTTTATCAACATTCTCAGAAATTTTAAGCGTAGGAATCCAGTTGCCGTTCTCACAAACCGCAACTAATTTATAAACACCATCCAGGGCGGCATCCCCCCCGGAGGTGATCAGCTTTGTGCCGACACCATAAACCAGGCGTTTGATCAGGCTGTCGGGGTCCACGCCATAGCGTTCTGCTTCTTCCTGGATCTGGGTGATGATCTGCCAGATAACCAGCTCATCCAGGTCATTTGAAAGGACAATCGAAACTTCGGGAAAACCGGCATCGTTCAGCATCTTTGCAGCTTTGATGCTGAGGTGAGCCAGGTCACCGGAATCCAGGCGAATGCCCACAGGCTGGTGCCCCCGGCGTTTGAGGTTTTCGAAGACGCGGATGGCATTGGGTACGCCCGATTCGAGGGTGTCAATTGTGTCCACCAATAACAGGCAGTCATCCGGGTAAACATCAGCATAGGCCTGGAATGCGCCCAATTCACCTTCGCCGAGGCCCATAAATGCCTGGACCATGCTATGCGCATGGGTGCCTTTGGGTGGGAATCCAAAAATATGCGAGGCACCGACATTGGATGTAAAGTCAGCCCCACCAATCAATGCCGCCCGGGCACCGGGGATGGCGCCCAGCCCCTGCGCTCTCCGCAAGCCAAATTCTATGAGCACCTGGCCATGGCCGGCTTGCTTGATACGGGCGGCTTTACTGGCGATCAGGATCTGGTAATTGATCAGGTTTAAAAGCCCTGTTTCGATAATCTGTCCAACAGCCAGGGGGCCTTCCACAACATGGATTGGCACATTCGGGTGAACCACGCGGCCTTCAGGCATCGCATACAGGTTGATGGCTTTGGCTGAAAAGTCCTTTTGGAGCCATTCAAGGAAATCGTCGGCAAAAAGCTGCTCACCTGTGCTGCTTTTGTGCCCTTTAAGGTATTCGATCTCCTCTTTCCCAAAAACGGCTTCGTCCAACCAGTCGAGAAGCGTTTCGAGTCCGGCATTTACGCAATAGCCCGCTTTGTGGATGCCGTAATCGGGCGTGCTGCGGTAGAAGTGATCAAATTGTGCTTCCTTCTCGTGAAGTCCCATTCTGAAATAGAGCTGAGCCATGGTTAATTGATACTGATCGGTGAGCAAAGCGCCAGTGGCAGTTTTTAGTTCATCAGGTTTCATGTTTTCTCCTCGTCTCTCGTACCAGAATTACTCGGTTTCAACTCGAATTCCGCTTTCCAGCAGACGCCGTACGGAACAGGCTTTGGCCACCTGATGGAGTCGCTTAAGTTGTTTCTCATCGAGATCGCCCTCAAAAACCACACTTTCTCGGATGATCTCTTCATATTCGTTTTCTGCGTCACAATCGTCACAGTCTTCGGCAAAAACGCGATCATATCTGGCATCCACGGTGATCCCTTTCAGCGGGATATTGTGATTGCGCGCGTATGAATTGACCACAATGGCGGTGCAGGACCCCACGCTGGCAAGCAGCATGCCGTAAGGGGTCAGTCCATGTAAATGGACGACGTTTTCGACTTGTGTGGATTCTTTCTCATTGGGGTCAGCGGCTTTGAATTCGGTTCGGAAACTTCGATCCTGGTATACAACCACTCGCTCAGACATCTCTTTCCTTTCATCTATTTAACTTATTAATTATTGTAACTGCTCAGGCCAAGTCAGAAGAGCCTATTAATGGGAAGCTGTCTGCAAAGCGGACTGATGAGGTAGAGTCTTTGAATCGGAAAAAAATTTAATCATGTAATAAACTTAACACCTCATCCGGCGCTACGCGCCACCTTCTCCTCCAGGAGAAGGCGTAAATATCATCCATTACTGTTAAGCTCCGAGATACAATAGTTGAAACCATATAAGCCTTAGGATTTATTCATTAATTAATTATATGAGATGATGGAAGAGAAACAAAACTAATCTTTTTTAGGCGGGATTCCAAAAATGTAAATCAGGCCGTTTTCTGCGCCAATTGCGATCAGGTCATCGGAGGGTGCGCTCTCCAAATCTATCGGACGGTCCAAAGAATTCGTCAGTTGAGTTTGACCCAATAAAACAGGCGTTTGATTTTCTTCAATTGAAAAGATTGAGATTGTTTGGGGAAGAACCCCAAGAAGCAGGCCAGAATCGGACAGGAAAGCCACCCTGTAAAAACCTTCCGAGGAAGAAACCACCTGAATTGGATTATTTAATGTGTTTGCAGGGTCTGTCTCAAGCAGCCAGAGAGAGGTGCCCCCAATCGCCAGGTGGTGCCCGTCCGTTTCCAGTGCAATATCAGTAATGGTGTTTTCATTTTCAGAAGAAAAAATGGGCAGAGATGATCCTTCTTCAACGACAAATATGGTGAACTCTGAGGAAGCATAGAGTTGATCGCTTGCTGCACATTTTTGCAAGTCGAGAATTGGGCCAGGGCTGCCCCTCCCAGGGATCACGAAATTGGTCCTGTAGCGGTCTGTTATGTTCCATTTATTGATGGTGCAATCCTCGCTGCTGGAGGCCAGACGCGGTTCATCCTGAGAGAAGGCCAGGCCGGTCACTGGTCCCAGATGGCCCCTTCCGAGGTCAAAAAACCTGCCGCGCGCCAGTTCAAAAATGCGAACCTGCCCTTTCGTCAAACCAGCAGCAAGCAGGTCGCCGGTGGGGGAGAACTTCAGGCTGTTGGCACTGCCATCCAAAATCCCGAGCATTTCACCGGTTTGCGTGTTGAAAATCCTGATCCATTCATCGTCGAATCCTGCCGCCAGCAGGCTTCCATCCGGTGAAAAGTCCAGATCAAATAACCGGGAGGGGTGTTGTTTTAGAGAAAGGACCAGTTCACCATCCAGCAGGTCACGTTTTTCAATGACGCCATCGGTCCGCAATCCGAGGAAGAATTGATCACTTAATGAGAATAATGTTTTCGTATAGCGTTCGTCGACCTCCCAGACTAATTCTCCAGAAATCGTGGTGCGCAGTTCCGACCGGTTTGATGTCAGAGACACCAGCATGCGCCGGTCATCAGGGGTAATTGTGAGGGATTGGATGGGTGGCTGTGCCGGGTCTTCAGGACACTGGAACGAAAATCCACCGCTTACGTTTTGGCAAGTGTCTGGAATTTGCTCACAGGTATTTGATTCCGGTTGAGGATAATCCTCAGGGTAATCCTTGATCTCGTCTTCCAATAAATCCCAAATGGCGATTGTCGTTCCACGGTTGAGCAATAAGAAATCGCCGCTTGATGCGGGAATGAAGGATGACCGTGTGCTGGTTTGAATGGCTTGCTCGATCCCGGCCGGGCTTGGGGGAAAGGGGAAGG
>JBMCLF010000175.1:0-4350 GCA_048615215.1 Candidatus Brevefilum sp. | reverse complement strand
GTGGCATTGATCAAATTTACAATTGCAGGCCAGGCACCAGCCCGATCAGCCTTGCCGGTGAAGCAGCGGCGGATGAATTTACAGAGAGGAAGGGTATCGTAAACGGCAGCGTATTCTTCAGAGCGTGCGGCAACTCTGCCGCGTGTTTCGTCAACTGTGAAGCGGTTCGTCTGTCCCTTAATATCCGGGTCGTAAGCGGCAGACCTGTTGTGGCAGCCGCCGCGTGTGCCAACCGCCAGGCCAACGGCAAAAGTTTTCAGAGAGCGGGCATCATACCCAGGGCATTCCAGGCCTTTGACGTTCATCGCCCATTTATAGGTTTCTGCGTCACGTTCTTCATCAATTTTTTGGGAGGCGATGCGCGTTCCCTGGGAAAGCAGATCGCCGATTCCCTCTCGATCTCGGATCATGCCTGCCAGGATCACTGCGCCAGGACCGTTGCCAAAATTAAGTTCAATGCCTTCGGGGGCAGCTTTACATTTGAAATCTTCCTTTTTGAGCACGCCACGTTCATAACATTCCATAGCATATGAGATCGTAACTCCCATAGACATAGCGTCCATACCGCTGCGATCGGCCAGATCCACCAGCCTGATGGCTGCGGTCATATCGTCAATACCACAGTTTGAACTGACTGCCTGGAGGCATTCATATTCGATGCCGGTCATTGAGCCAGCAAATGGCCCTTGCTTGACCATGGACATCTGCTCGCAGGCGATCGGGCACTGGGCACAGGCGATGACCTTTACTTTATGATGTTCATCAAGGTATTCTCCACTGACCAATTCCGCAAACTCAAAAACGCCTTCCTGATAGTTACAAGTTGGCAACAGGCCTAATTTGTTCATGTTGAGCATGTTCGTGGATGTGCCGTACACCCGATATTTTTCGGTGTGCGGGCCTTGGGCCGCTTCGGTGATATCAAACGACATCTGCAGCAATGTTTCCGGATCGGCAACGGACACACCATGTGTACCGCGAATGGAAACAGCTTTGAGTTTTTTGCTGCCCCAAACTGCTCCATGGCCTGTGCGGCCTGCCTGGCGGCCGTCGTTGGTTACATTACCAAAGCGGACCATATTTTCGCCTGAGGGGCCAATGGTGGCAGAGCGAATCTGATCATCGCCAAAGATTTCTCGGATTTCCTCTTCGGTTTCAAATGTTCCCAGGCCGAGCAGTTTATCGGCGGGGAGGAATTCGACTCGGTTGTCATCAATGAAGATGTGAACCCACTCTTCACTGCTGTTGTGAATTACGATACCATCCCATTGAGCGCGCTTCATGGCGATTGAAAACCAGCTTCCCGAGAGGCTGTCGCCGATAAATCCGGTGAGAGGGGATTTTGAGGCGAGGCCATATTTCCCGCCGACGGGGACGGGCGTGCCTGCAAAGATACCGTTAGCGAAGCACACCGGGTTTCCCGGATCATAAGGATCGCATCCGACTTCAATGTTTTCCCAGCAAAGCCGGGTGGCCATGGCTACACCGCCAATATAGAGCTTGTACCATTCTTCGGGTTTCTCTTCGACCCAGTGATTGCGATCACTCAGGTCAATGTGCAATATCTTACCGCTGTATCCGTGCATACGAAATCTCTCCTCTTATTTCGGCTTATGGATTTGTCACGAGGACAAAGGGTCAGGTGGGTGTTTATGATAATGATGTTTTCTTTTCATTTAACTGGTTTCTATGGGTTACCAATAAAATCATTCACGCATCTTATTTATACTGTTGAGCGGCGCCTCTTAATAGTGAAGGATGTAATAATCCAGCGTGAATAATATCAACTTTTCTGATTGTAAAAAATTTCACGTATTAATTCGGAGATATTTTACCACAGAGGCGTGGAATTATTATGAATTTCTACTGGAAAACCACGTCATTTGGTGTAATCCAACCGTTATTTTTGAAAATTCTGGCGGTCTGCGTCTGGTACTTTGGGAAGCGCGTGAAGGCGGTTTTTGGATCGCCGTCAAAGAGGATACTGCCTGTTTCTAAGATTACAGCCCTTTCAGAAAGCATTGCAGCGAACTCTACATCGTGGGTTACCAGGACAATGGCCTTATTTTGATCCCGCCAGGCGCTCAATAGCGAAACAAGTGTGTCTTTTGTGTTGTAATCCATGCCGCGGGTAGGTTCGTCAAGAAAAATAATTTTTGGATCATGAATGGTGATTGCTGCCAGGGCGGTCCGCTGTCGTTCTCCCACGGAAAGGTCCCGGGGAAAGCGATCCTTTACTGAGGATAATCCAAAAATTTTAAGAAATTCAATTAATTCTGGAACTGATTTTTGTTTGCTGTGATTTTCAAGCGTTGTTTTCAACTCTTCAATGACCGATTCTGAAAATAGCAGGTCATTTGGGTTTTGAGGGAGGTAGGCAATGGATTCAATCAGGTCGGGAAGATCCATAGCACGCATATCCAGGTTGTGAAACCGTTTCTGACCCTCAGACTCTGTCAAACCCATAATTGCACGCAGGAGTGTGGTTTTTCCAGCGCCGTTAGGCCCAAGGATGGTGAGAATTTCTCCTTCCCTGATATCCAGATTGATATTGTTCAGGATCTTTTTCCCGGATAGTATGACCGTAAAGTTTCGTAATTCGATCAAATTTTCTTTCTCATTTTTGGTAGATTTGCACGGTTTATCAACTGGTGTTTTGAGGGTATTCCTGCTGATAGAAAACTTTTTAACACTGAGGGGGAGGGGTGAGAGGTTCAGTTTTTTTGCGATTTCAATAATTGGTGGGACTTGAGAGATTTCGCTCAGGATATCTCGTGGATTGCCAAAATGTATTTTGTGGCTGATATCGATATGGGCGATGTGATCAATGTATGGCAGTAAACGTTCCAGGCGGTGTTCTGATATCAAAACAGTTAAATTAAACCGGGCTTTAATTTCCAAGACATAGTCTAAAAATTCTTCAGCTGAGGCGGGATCAAGTTGTGAAGTGGGTTCGTCCAGCAATAGGATTTCTGGGCGGTTGATCATCACACTGGCGAGTGCGACTTTCTGTTTTTCACCACCGGACAGATTTTGGATCTTCTCCCTTCGAATATGGGTAAGTTTTAAGGTTTTGAGCACTTCATTTATCCTGCGATGCATCTCGTGATATGAGGTGCCAAAATTTTCAAGCACGAAGGCAATTTCATCTTCCACAGTATCATACACAAATTGAGCTTCCGGTTCCTGAAACACAAAGCCAACTTTTTCAGCCATTTTCTCTGGGCCTGATTCGATGGGATTTAATCCAAAAACGGAGATATTTCCGGTGATGATGCCCCCGGAAAAATATGGGACAAGCCCATTAATACAGCGTAAAAGTGTTGATTTCCCACTACCTGAGGGTCCAGAAACCAGCGTCAGGCTGTTTTGAGGGATTTGAAGATCAATTCTTTCAAAAAGCGGCTTTTCAGTTTGCGGATACCGATAAGAAAAATTATTGAACTCAATCATCGTTTTTGAATATCTCCGGAAATAGCGGCAGCAATCCCATGGCCAAACCCATCCATTGAAATCCTGGAGCCTGGATGGTGGGATAGGGTGAGTAACTGAAGGATTGGGGTAAGCGTGTCAAATGTAAAACGATCACTAAGATTATAGATAAAGCGAACAAACCACTTACCATGATTTCTTTCTGGTGCCATTTCTCATGATAGTAGCGGGTGATCACAATTGAGCGACGGGCGCACCAGAATACAAACACAAATATCAGTCCTCCAAACACATACAGGAGGATTGAAATTGACAAAGGATACTTATACAAACGCAAGATCCAACCTGAGAAGATCGTAAAAGTTCCCAAAACCATTCCGATCAATAAGCTCTTATTGGCTACGGGTTCTCTGTGAACCTGAAAGCCCCTGGCTGTCATTGATTCAGCCAGGAGGAATGCTTTTTCAAGGCTTGTCACCAGCAATGGGATGATCAAAGGAACCCAATCTACAATTCGTTTCATTGAATGGCCGCGGATCATTTGAGCTTCTTTGATTTCACGTGCGCGCTGCTGAATTGATGGGAAGAAAGTCAGTGCCACCGTAGCAGTCATTGCAACCGGTCTTAATGCTGATGGGATCAAACGCGTTATTTGTTTAGTGCTTAAAGTCAGATTGAGGATATTAAAAACAAGATAAAGCGAGCCAATGACAAGACCATTAATCAAGCCATAAACCAGACTCTCAAGTGTGATATTACCGCCAATCAGCAGCCATTTTTCTGGCAATGAGAAGATCACCGAATTTCCGATGTGGACGAACAAGGTGTTAATGATTGTAGAGATTAAAAGCATGGTGAGCAAGAATCGGAAATTCATTTTCACCCAGTATTGCTGGCCTTTCCGGGTGGAAATTAGAT
>JBMCLF010000174.1:0-4364 GCA_048615215.1 Candidatus Brevefilum sp. | reverse complement strand
GCCAGGTGGAATGGCCTGGCATATTAAACCGGCCTTTTTCAGGGGAGTTTCGCAATAAAATTGACATAACCTATCCCTATGCCAGCACCAAAGGCGGGGAACTGGATGTGCATCACGGCGTTGAATTCATCAATGGTTTTGGAACCCCTGTCCGGGCAGTGGCCGATGGCGAGGTGGTTTTTTCTGGTAACGATGACCTGACACTCCTGGGACCCTATACAGGGTTTTATGGCAATGTGGTAATTCTGCGGCATCGCAACCTTTACAAGGGTCGGGATCTTTTTAGCCTTTATGCGCATTTGTCTGAGTTGAAAGCGACGGAGGGTGATTTCGTTAATTCCGGCGATATATTGGGGCTGGTGGGGGCGAGCGGAATAGCGGATGGATCGCATTTACATTTTGAGGTCCGGATTGACGAAAATGATTATGATCAGACAGTGAATCCCGTTCTATGGTTTGCCCCGGCGGTGGCCCAAGACGGCACAGAATCAGCCCTATTGGCTGGCAAATTGATTGACCCATGGGGTGTGCCCTTATCGGAATTTGAATTTGTGCTTAAGCAGATGGGGGAGAGGGATACGGAAATCAGGCGTTATTATCCTTTAACTTATTTCAGTTATGGGGTGAACGCCCACCCATTGCTGGACGAAAATTTCGTCTTTGCCGATATCCCACCTGGCGATTATCGGCTGACTTTCATCGCTGGCCGCCTGTATGAATTCGAGTTCACACTGGAACCTGGATCGCTGGGATTTTTCACGTTGCAGTTGGATTAATTAAGTTATGATTAGGGAGAGTTACGACCAATAGTAGAGGAGCAGATTAGACATGTCAATCAAAGCGGACCGATGGATCAGGCAGATGGCGATCGACCACCAGATGATTGAACCATTCGAAGACGGCCAGGTGCGAAGAGGAGTGATCTCCTTTGGCACTTCGTCATATGGCTATGATATTCGAGTGGCGGATGAGTACAAGATATTTACCAATGTCTATTCAGCAGTGGTCGATCCAAAACACTTCGATCCCAAATCGATGGTGGATTATAAAGGCGAGGTGTGTATCATCCCGCCGAATTCTTTTGCATTGGCCCGAACGGTTGAGTATTTTCGGATCCCGCGAAATGTTTTGACTATTTGTGTGGGAAAAAGCACTTATGCACGCTGCGGAATCATCGTCAACGTCACCCCCTTTGAACCTGAATGGCAAGGGTATGTAACCCTGGAAATTTCCAACACCACGCCGCTGCCAGCTAAGATTTATTCTTTTGAGGGAATTGCGCAGGTCCTATTTTTCGAAGCGGATGAGGCTTGTGAGGTCTCATATGCCGATAAAAAAGGAAAATATCAATATCAAAAATCCATTGAACTGCCAAGGCTTTAAAAGTTGGTACTCGTGAAATCCGTCATTGTAGCATCAGAGAATCCAGTTAAAATCGACGCAGTACGTCTGGGCTTTGAACGCATGTTCCCTGAGGAAGACTTTCATTTTCAAGGCGTTGGGGTCGAATCGGGTGTGTCAGATCAGCCCATGACAGATCAGATGGCGCTTAATGGTGCACTAACAAGGGTTCAAAATGCACAATTGGCAGTCCCGCAAGGAGATTACTGGGTTGGGGTTGAGGGCGGGTGTGAGATACATGATGGTGACATGGTCGCTTTCGCCTGGATTGTGATCCGGTCAGGCAGCTGCCAGGGCAGCGCCCGCACAGCCCAATTTAGGCTTCCGAAGGAAGTCCAGCGGCTGGTGGAAAGCGGATTGGAACTGGGGGATGCAGATGACAAGGTCTTTGGCCGTTCGAATTCAAAACAAAAATCCGGTGCAGTCGGCCTGCTGACTTCGGATGTGGTCACCCGCACAACTTTGTATGAACAGGCCATTATTTTAGCTCTGATCCCATTTAAAAATCCGAATTTATATTCTTATAGGTAGGTCTTCATGTTTTCCCCCTTAAAGCAGCGAGTCTTAATCGTCAAGATCATAGGGCATGATCTGAGGTACACCGTTCAACTGAACGATGATGTCAATCAGCTCGTAAGATTCAACACCTTGTTCTGAGAGCTCTACTTTGAGGATGGCCGAATAGTTCGGGGGAAAAAGAAAATTATCAAAAACGAAGTTTCCCAAACTGTAGGCGATCAGGCCGTCTTTATAGCTCTCAATGCGCTGTAGAACATGGGGGTGATGACCGATGACCAGCGATGCACCGCTGTCGATAGCCAATTTAGCAATTATCTGTTGATTTTCTGATACTTGCTGCACAATTTCATAGCCATTATGTAAAAGAACGACCACAATATCTGCCTGCTTGCGCGCAGTGGCAATTCCCTGGCGGAGTCGGTCAGGATGCGCCCAGGCTATCCCCGCTTTATCTGGACCTGCTTCCCATGAGAGATAGTCGTAATCCGTCGTGGGAATATCTGCGTATGCCAAGAAAGCGATTCGCAGACCATTGACCTCTTTTATGACCGGGCCGTATGCCTGCGCCGCATTCAAGCCTGCGCCAACAGGTGAGATTTGCTGCTCAACTAAAATGTCCAGTGTGTCTTCCAGAGCCAGGGGACCAAAATCCAGGGAATGATTATTGGCAAGGCTCAACACATCAAAGCCGGCAAAGGCAAGTGATTCGCCTGCAGCAAGGGGTGCTCTGAAGGTGTAGAGTTTATCTTCTGCTGTTCCCCGCTCGGAGATTGTGCACTCCAGGTTGCCCACTGTGATATCGGCTGAAGCAAGGGTGGGACTGGTATCAAGGAAGGGAGCTTCTGGGCCTTCGGAAAGGATTAATTCACCGATGGTCCTGCCCAGCATAATGTCGCCCACAGCCATGAGTGTGACGCGCCCGCTTCCCACTGATATCAATCTATGGGGCGGAGTTTCAATGGTGCTCATTGAAGGAATTGGTGTGGTGATTAGAGTTGGTTTGAGATTTGGTGTATGGGAAGGTGTTAGGGTGCCAGTGGATGTTGAGGCAGGTGAGGGGGAGGTGGTTTTAGATGATTGTATGTCCCCTGCCATGGATGGTTGGCAGGCGGCAAGCAATAGCATTAGCAGGGTGGTTAATTGAAGAATCTTTTTTCTTATCATGCGAGGATGATAATATTGCAATCACATAATTGTGGTTGCGGGTAAATTGAGGAATCTGGATGATTCCTAAATTTGAAGAAGGACAGATGGCTGCCTGGTTGAGGTGAGCAATCTCAGCTTCTTGCGCGTCGGAGGAGCAGGATGATCAATCCCAGAATAAAACCTCCAAAGATGATTAATAAGGCATCCTGGCGTTCATTCCGATCCTCAAGAAAAACGAAGGCTTCCGTTTCGCCCAATGTTGCAATGGGCTGCGGTTCACTCGTCTTTGTTTTTGGCTTGGTTTTATTTACGGGTTCCTTGCTGCTGGTTGCCCTACCGATCGTGATGTAGGGCATTAGGCTGGCTAATTTCGTTTCATTGATCCCGGGAATTTTCACAAGGTCATGCAATGCTTTGAAGGGCCGGTTTTCCACAATCCGGTTTGCCAGATTTTGTCCAATGCCATTAATGTCTATCAGTTCATCAATTGAAGCCCGATTGATATCCACAAGTTTTTGCCTGTCCGTCATCGTGTACTCCTCCTTGCGCGCAATTAAGTGACAAAAATCTCTTTATTTATACCGAATACTTATAAATAGTATAACTGGATTAAGGAGCATTTTCAATTCATCCAATCCACAGGTTTACATCCGGTGAAGCCTGTGCTATAAAAATAAGGCAACCTTTTTGAAATGGAATAATGGTGATGTCAAAATCAAAAATCAAATCACAAATGTCCCTGCATTTTTGGGAGGAAAAATCACTGGATGAGATGACCCGCGAAGAGTGGGAAGTACTATGTGACGGTTGTGGGAAATGCTGCCTGCATAAAATTGATGAGATTGAAAGCGGTAAAATTCTTTATACCCGGGTGGCCTGTCAATTTCTTGATATCAATACCTGCCGGTGCCGGAATTATGCTCGCAGGTCAGAACTCATCTCAGATTGTGTTGACCTCACACCTGAATTGGTTCGAAAGCTAAGCTGGCTGCCTGAATCCTGCGCCTACAGGCGTATTTCGGAAGGCCGCGGTTTGGCCTGGTGGCATCCTTTGATTTCTGGCAGTTCGGATACCGTTCGCTCGGCTGGCGTTTCAGTCTGTGATTATGCGGTTCCGGAAAAATGCATTCACTTATCCGAGCTTGAGTCTTATGTCATCGATTGGATCAACCAAACGTCAAGTTCACTTTGAAGAATTGAAACTCAAGATGTCGAAATTTTAATTAAAAAAATTGAGAATAAGGTATACTTATTTTATCTCCAGACAGAAATCTGTTCCCAGTGGATGAGGATTTGAG
>JBMCLF010000173.1:0-4387 GCA_048615215.1 Candidatus Brevefilum sp. | reverse complement strand
TACCAAAGAATGGCAGCCATACATAGAACAATATAAGAAATTACTCCCAATTCTGAGAGAAATGGAAACCGAATAAGATTTTTAGAAGAGTTTATTCTAATTGACTTAACAGATTATTGCTCTTTGTTTATTAGAAAAAAGATATTCCAGGATACCTTACTTTTTCTTGGTGTGTAGCCACAATCAATCAAACTGACAACTTTTAGAGGGTCAATTATCAATATGTTTCATGGGTCATATGATCCAGGCATTGTTCAGCGTTCAACCTCCCGGGTCCATGCTGTCAGTATTGGAAATTATTGCTAAAACGAAACCAATACTATAGCCGACAATCGATGCTGTTGAAAGCGCTCGGAGATTGCGATAAACCCGATCAGAATTAAAAAAAGGCCGACCAAGGCCAAAGTATTTGGCCATTGTTTCATGCCGTGCAGATCAAAAAACACAAATTTTGCAAGCCAATAATAAATGCCAAGACACGACCTCCCGTAGATAATTTATTAATGTCGTAATACGACACTTATTCTCGGGGGAACATAACCACGGCCATGATGGGTGGTTTATTGGTATTTGAATGCCAATCCGATAGAATTAAATTATTCAGGATAACGGCACATGCGGGAACGAATCTCTCTTATTCCCCAACCTGCCATACCCAAGGAGGTTTGCATGCCCCGCGCTATTTGGAAAGGTCATATCGCATTCGGATTGGTCAACATTCCCGTCACCCTTTTCTCAGGCGAAATCAATACGGATCTCGACTTTAATATGCTGGACAGCCGTGACAAAGCCAGGATTCGTTACCAGCGCGTCAATGATGTCACCGGCGAGGAGGTCCCCTGGGACCAGATCGTTAAAGGATACGAGTTTGATGAAGACCAGTATGTCTTGCTGGATAAGGAAGATTTCGAAAATGCCCGGCCAGAGGCCTCGGAGACAGTCGAAGTCGAGAGTTTTGTAAAACGGGATGCTATTGAGGACATCTATTTCGACAAACCCTATATTCTTGTGCCGAGAGCGAAGGGGGCAAAAAGTTACGTTCTGATGCGCGAAACTCTTAAAAGTAAGGGGCTGGTTGGGATTGCCACCGTGGTAATCCGGACGCGTGAATACCTTTCTGCGCTTCTTCCTAAGGGCGATACGCTTTACCTGGTTCTGATGCGTTTTGCGCAGGAACTGCGCAATCCGGATGAATTTGATATCCCGAAAAAATCTGCCAAAGAATACGATATCACAGACAAAGAATTGAAGTTAGCCAACCAGCTTGTGGAAGCAATGACCGAGGAATGGGACCCCTCTGCCCATGAAGATGAATACCGGGCGGCGCTGTTGGAGTGGATCAACAAACGCGTGGAAGCGGGAGAGTTGGAACGATCGCCGTCTGCGGGTGAACCGGCAGGCGAGGTCGAATCGACTGAACCCATCGATATCAGCGAACTTCTGCAGCGTAGTGTTGAATCGGTCAGCACCTGATCGACATGCCAGGAACCGGTGATGAGCCTTAAGGATTACAGGTCGAAGCGTGACTTTTCCAAGACATCTGAACCCAGTGAAAAAGCTGTGCCAGAAGGGGATGAGCATATCTTTGTCATCCATAAGCATGGCGCCACCCGGCTGCACTACGATCTCCGCCTGCAGGTGGGCGATGTGCTTAAAAGTTGGGCAGTGCCGAAAGGACCCAGCCTCGATCCAGAAGAAAAGCGGCTCGCCATTCTTGTTGAGGATCATCCCCTTTCGTACAGCACCTTCGAGGATGTGATCCCAGAAGGCCAGTACGGCGCCGGGGAAGTGATCCTGTGGGACCAGGGCATCTGGCACGGTCCGGAATCTGCCGAAGAAGCGATAAAATCAGGCAAACTCAATTTTGAACTGGAGGGTGTGAAGCTGCATGGAGGCTGGACCCTGGTGCAGATGCGCGGTGAGGAAAACGAAGACGGCAAAAACTGGCTCTTGATCAAGCAGGATGATGCCCATGCCCGTAGGGAATCGGAAAATGCCATCACAGAATCGATGCCCGAAAGCGTAAAAAGCGGCAGAACCCTGGAAGATTTGCGCACCGGAAAGAAAGATGGCGTGTTGGAAGGTCAGGAAGATGACCCCCGCTTGTTCTGGAAGAGCCTCGCCCAAAAATTAGATAGGTCACGTGATGCTGAATGGCCTGGATTTATTAAAGTGCAGTTAGCGTCACTAACGGAAAAGGTACCCGGCACAGAGGATTGGCTGCATGAGGTTAAATTTGACGGCTACCGCCTGATGGCACTGCTGCACGACGGTGCGGTTCGTCTGTTTACGCGCAACGAAAATGACTGGTCTGATAAGTATCCCTCTGTATGTCGCACCATCGAAGCGCTGCCTGTGCAGGATGCGATCATCGACGGCGAGGTGGTGGCGCTGGGGCCAGACGGCATCAGTGATTTTCAAGCGCTGAATCACCTGTCGGAACGGGATGATGTTTTTTACTATGCCTTTGATCTGCTGTATCTCTCTGGCTATGATCTGCAGAGAGTGCCGCTTGTTGGGCGGAAACGTCTGCTGCAGACCCTGCTTTCCGCTGCCGGCCAGCGGCTGCTGCGCTTCAGCCAGCATACCGTAGGTAAAGGCGGTGCAGTGTATGAAAACGCCTGCCAGCTGGGGTTGGAAGGGATCATCTCGAAGCGCACCGACAGCATTTACGCCTCCGGCAGGACCCGAACGTGGCGGAAGATCAAATGCTTGCACCGGCAGGATTTTGTCATCGGCGGCTATACAGATCCCGAAGGCAGCCGTGTCGGCTTGGGTGCGCTGGTGCTGGGTTATTATGACGATGAGGGAAAGCTGGTCTATGCCGGGAGGGTTGGGACGGGTTTTGATGATCAGCAATTGAAGCATCTTTCGGAAAAGTTAAAGAAACTGGAAGTGCAGAAGACCCGTTTCGATGTTCCACCGCAGGGGCAACAGCTCGAAAAGGTTCACTGGGTAGAACCCGAGCTCGTGGCAGAAGTGCGCTTTACAAACTGGACCCATGATAAGCTTGTCCGCCATGGATCCTTCCAGGGTTTGCAGGAAGATGTGGGTCCGCTAAGTGTGCGGTGTGAGACTGACAGCGACAAAAAAGCTTCCTCATCCATCCAGCAGGCGCGGCAGGCGCTGGCACCTGAGGAATCGGCCCGGGTGGTGTTTGCTGGCGTACGATTGTCTCATCCCGACCGGGTTTTATGGCCCGAACAGGGGGTCACAAAGCGGGAATTGGCCAGTTATTACGAATATATCGGTGACAGGATGCTGCCGCACATCGTCGATCGACCGCTTTCTCTCTTGCGGTGCCCGCGCGGGCACGAGAGGCAGTGCTTCTTCCAAAAAAATTACAATGAGTCCATCGATGAACCGATCAAAACCGTCGAATTGGAACAAAAGGACGGGGAGAAAGCCACCTATATGGCGATTGATAATCTGGCAGGGTTGATTGAATTGGCTCAGCTCGGCACACTGGAGCTGCACCCCTGGGGGAGTAGAACCGACCGCCTGGAACGACCCGATGTTGTCATTTTTGACCTTGATCCCGGGCCGGATGTGGCCTGGGAATGGGTGCTCGACGCTGCCAGGCAGGTAAGAAGGCTCCTGTCGGCATATGGACTGACCTCTTATGTCAAGACCTCCGGGGGAAAAGGATTACATGTGCTTGCGCCCCTGGTTCGGCGGGTGGGATGGGATTCCGTAAAAGCCTTTGCGCATGGTATGGCCCGCCAGATGGCTCGTGAAGCACCGGGACGCTATGTTTCTTTTTCTTCCAAGAGCAAGCGCAAGGGCAAGATATTCATCGATTACCTGCGAAATAATCGGGGCTCGACCAACGTCGCCGTTTACTCTACGAGAGCGCGTGCCGGCGCGCCGATATCCACCCCGCTTCGGTGGGAGGAACTTGCCGATCTGGAGAGCTCAGATTTTTATCACATGGGTAATATTCGCCGCCGGGTTGATAACTTGCCAGATGATCCCTGGGATGGATATTTTCGACAGCGGCAATCGATCACCAAAAAAATGCTTAAAGCTCTCGAAAAAAATCAATAAGACGCACACCCCGCATTACCTCCTGTGTTGCCGCAAGCGGCAGAAAAATACCCTTTTTTGCCGCTTTTGACGGATTGTAAACCCGCGCAGGTTATGCTATCCTCTCAATAAACCAGAACATGCATTAAGTTTTCGCGCGCACACAGAATGAAAGATGCTTTTAGCATGACCCCACCATCAATCGGTTCATCCTTGTGCTTAAAGAATGGCTTTTATTCGTTTTCGGTTCGTTCCATTCGAAAACGAATACCCAACGGTGGCATGGTGCTTAAACAATAACGTCTCTGAAGCATAGCGGAACTGTCAATCTGCAAAACAGTGGGAGGATGGTTCGAACGGT
>JBMCLF010000172.1:0-4395 GCA_048615215.1 Candidatus Brevefilum sp. | reverse complement strand
ATCTCATCGGTTTCAGTGTCGATCACCATACGGTAGAAGCCCTTCGTGTAACCGATCTCTGTTGCTCGGGCAACCTGTTCGAGAGGCAGGGTGACCCGGCGCGCACGATATCCTTTTTCTTCTGCTTCTTCAAATGTCAGGCCTGCACGCCCTACCTGCGGGTATGTGAAAATGGTGTAGCCCAGTACACGGTCCATTTGAGATCGCTCTTCACCGTTTAAAATCGCTTTGAGACGGCGGTGGTCTTCCCATGAGACATGGGTGAACGCAGGCTGGCCGGTCACATCGCCAATTGCGTAGACGCCCTCAGCTGTGGTTTGGAAATGTTCATTGACGCGTATATGCCCTTTCTCTCCCAATTCGACTCCCCCTTGTGAAGCCTTCAGCCGGTCTGTGTTGGGCTTTCGGCCCGCGGTGATCAGCAAAGCCTCACCCTGGACGGGATCCCCATTCGAAAGTCCGACGTGAAATAGCCCTTTTTTGTGTGAGACGGATTCTGCGCGGTCATTCAAGTGAAAACGAACGCCATCTGCTTCCAACTGCTCTTGAATGATCTTGCCCACATCGGGCTCTGTATTGGAAATTGGACGATCATTGGAATCGATAATCTCCACCTGGCTGCCCAGGGATGCAAAAGCCTGGCCTAATTCAACCCCAACGTAGCCACCGCCTACGATAACCATGCTCTCTGGTAGATTGTCTAATTCCCAAACTGTCTGATAGGTCAGATAGGGTGAATCTTTCACACCTTCAATCGGGGGGATAAAGGGCGATTCGCCGGTGTTAATGACCACTGTGTCTGCTTCGATTAATGCTTTTTCGCTCTGGATAAGGCGTTCACCTGCAAAATGCGCTTCTTCATGGATGACCTCCACGCCAGCCTCCTTCAAGCGCTTCCCTGAGCCTTCGCTCCAACTCTGTTTGGTGGTGCGGATGCGGTTGATGACTTCAGGGAAATCTACTCTGACATCGGCTTTGATACCGATGTTACTGGCCCGGCGGGCCTGGGAGGCCGCGTGGGCAGAGGCTAAAAGCATCTTGGAAGGCGTACAGCCGTAATTGAGGCAGGTTCCACCCATCAGACCGCGTTCGAACATCACAACTTGCTGACCTTTCTTTGCAAGGTCACTCGCCAGGGGATTTCCTCCCTGTCCGCTGCCGATCACGATGGTGTCCACTTTTCTGGGTTCCATAATTATTTCTTTAATAATCAGACGTGGTTGATTATTCTTTTCTTGCCAATGTCCGCCGGGCAGTTTTCACAATATCGACGGGCATCAGGCCGTACTTTGCCAATAATTCCTGTGGCTTTCCGGATTCAGCATATTCGTCTTTGATGCCTACAAATCCCATTGGCACAGGTTGGCGTTCCGCTGCGATCTGGGCCACACCGGCTCCTAATCCGCCGCGCAGGACGTGCTCTTCGGCGGTCACAATAGCGCCTGTCTCCTTGGCAGCCTTCTCAATGGCTTCAGCGTCCAAAGGTTTCAGGGTATGCATGTCAAGGACACGGGCTTCAATACCATCTTCGCTGAGGGTCTCTGCGGCTTCGAGTGCTGCAGCAACCATCAAGCCGCAGGCGATGATCGTCAGGTCGTTCCCGCGGCGTAATTGATTGGCTTTGCCAATTTTAAAATCAAGTTCGTCATCATAGAGCAGCGGCACTTCTGAGCGCATCGTGCGCAAATATGAAGGGCCATCCACCTCGAACATGGCATGGGTTGCGGCCTTCGCTGAAGGCGCATCAGCCGGGGCTATCACAGTAAAATTAGGCAGGGCTGTAGAAAGGGCAAGGTCCTCGATCGCCATCTGGGAGGGGCCGTCTTCACCGATGGATATACCGCTGTGCGATCCGACCAGCCTGACCTTCGCTTTTGGGAAGGCAATGGACATGCGGATCTGATCGTAAGCGTTAAACATCAGGAAACAGGCAAAGCTGGCTGCCACGACGTCTTTTCCAGCGGCCCACAGGCCGCTGGCGGTACCAACCAGGTTGCTCTCAGCAATGCCAACGTTGAAAAATCGGTCGGGGTAGGCATCCCGGAAGTGATCAGTGCGGGTGGAATTACCTACATCGCCATCCACCACCACCAGATTTTTGTTTTCAGACCCTATCGCCTTCAATGCCTCACCAAAGGCGTTGCGGGTGGGCGGGCCATAGGTCAGTCCGATTTTTTTACCAATATCCATGGTTCATGCCTCCCTCTGCAAAGTTTGTGCTTCTGGGTTCGACCGGAGCGCGACCGATGTCAGGTTTTCTTTATAATAATTTTCGTTGATTTCTCTGAGTGCCTCGTCTTTTTCTGATTCTGATAGGGGTTTACCGTGCATTCGGTTGACATTATCCTTCTCGAAAATGGATAATCCATGGCCTTTTAGCGTGTGGGCAATGATGATATGAGGCTTCTCTCCCCGTTTTTGATCCATTGCAAATGCAGTGAAAATTTCCTCAAAGTCGTGGCCATTAATTTCTGTCACATGCCATCCGAAGGACATCCATTTCTCAACCAGGGGTTCTAATGTGGGCATGACGTCCTTGACTGGACCGGTCTGTTGGAATTTGTTATAGTCCAGGATCGCCGTAAGGTTACCAACACGATATTTGGCAGCTGTCATGGCTGCTTCCCAGATCTGGCCCTCATCAGCTTCGCCATCACCGATCATGACATAAACCTGATAATCCTTACCATCAACACGAGCAGCCAGGGCATGGCCCAGGCCGATGGATAAGCCCTGTCCAAGGGATCCGGTTGAAGCTTCGATTCCCGGCAGGACCCGCATATTGGGATGGCCTTCCAGGGGACTGCCGATTTCTCGGAGGGTCATTAGCATCTCCGGGTCAAAATACCCTGACTCTGCCAGAACGGCGTACAAAGCAGGGACGCCGTGTCCCTTGCTGAGGATAAAGCGATCGCGTTCAGGCCAATCGGGTTGGTGAGGACGGTGATTCGTTACACCGCCGAAATACAGGGCGATGAGTATTTCGATCATTGAGACAGAGCTCGAAGGATGTCCGGAGCCGGCTTTAGTGGTCATCTCGATGATCTGCCGGCTGAGCTTTTTGGACAGGGTTTGTAATTCCTGTGTCTTTTCAATTGCAATTTTTTGTCCCATTTGACCTTTTCTTTCAAATGTCCTTTTTAGGGTACCATTCAACATTTTGAACCCAAACGGGCATAAAAATATTGAACGTTTTTCAAAAGTTTGAATTAATTTTCATCCTGTGTTACATCTTCAGTATTCGCAACACGTGTACCTCAATGTTGTTTTTAGATTGAATGGTTAGGATTGGGTTATTAGAGGATATTGGCCATGGTATAAAGGCCTACCCCGCCGGTGACGGTCAGCAACCAGAGGATGATCGTTGTGCGCATCAGCCAGATTGGTTCTCTGGGAGGCAGCGATTCGATCCAGTACATCCGTGTGACGGTGTATGTCATTAAAAGTTGTGTGATTGTTCCCAGAATCCCGTGGACGATTGGAACATTGGCAAAAAGCCCTGTGGCAAGGGTTTCTGAACCCTGAAGCACATCAATGAAGGTTGGCACCATTACTACCATTACCGGAATCCAGTTCAAGAAGACGGCATAAGCCATCACGGGGCAGTGTTTGTAAAATTTCTTCTTATGTGCCTGGATGCCCCCGTAGGCGGCCACCCCGCCTAGAAAAATGGTAATAATCAGTGAAAGGTCTGATAAAAATGGCGCTTCTGTTCCTAAGAACCCGTTCATTTCTAATTCCTTTAATAGTGACTTTTCGAGCCCTAGTTTTTTATGCTATTTTTGATTAAATTATTTGGTTCTGTTCATTAATTATTCTCCGCATCCATAATGCCAGGCTCGTCCATCCTGCTCTATAAATTGGTTGGCGGTTTCAGGTCCCCATCCGCCCGGTGGGTAGAGGTGGCAGGCGGGATCGTCCTCAGTCTGCCAGCGTTCTAAAACTGGATCGATGATGTGCCAGGCCAGTTCTATCTCATCGGCCCGGGTGAAGAGGGTTGCGTCGCCCTGGATAGCATCAAGGAGGAGGCGTTCGTAGGCCTCGGGAAGATCGCGCTGTTCAAAATCTTGTGCGTAGGCGTAATCAATATCGGCGCTATGGGTGGCCATGCCAGCCCCAGGCTGTTTGGTTTGCAGGCTTAGACTGATGCCTTCATTGGGTTGAATGCAGAGGTAGAGGATGTTGGATGGGATTTGTTCTTTTTCCTCAATGTTAAACATCAGATGTGGCACCTGTTTAAATTCAATGGCGATAGCAGTGGATTTTGTTGCCAACCTTTTTCCGGACCGGAGATAAAAAGGGACGTCCTTCCAGCGCCAATTATCAATGAACAACTGCAGGGCGGCGAAGGTGGCTGTATTTGAATCTGGTGGAACATCCTCTTCCTGGCGGTAA
>JBMCLF010000171.1:0-4452 GCA_048615215.1 Candidatus Brevefilum sp. | reverse complement strand
CCCCGTCCCCGGATCATAATACCGGTGCCAGTTGTAATGCAATCCGGTTTCCACGCTTGGACGCTAAGGAAAACGGACCCGCCTGTGCTCAGATAAATTGACCCACCGTGCGCGCACTTTTTTCTTCCACTGAGGATACAACAATACGCAGGAGTGCTCTTTTTTGAGTGTTGGGCAAAGGTACTCTGGAGTTCAGAAAATACTTTGGGAGGGACTTATTTTTCCGCCGTATCGTTTTCCGGTACCCTGAGCGAAGGGCCGTCGATGCGGATGGTGATGCATCTGTGTTTGAGACGATCCAGGAGGGCGTCAACGAGGGGTTTTTTCTGGAACAGGTCGTACCATTTTGGGTAATCGAGATTGGTTGTAATAATTGTGGACGCTTTGCCGTAACGTTCACCCATCAGCTTGAAAAAACTGTTGATCTGTTCGGGCCTGAGGGTGAGATAGCCGAGTTCGTCAATCAGCAGGACGGGATAGTTGCACAGCCGCTTGATGAGCTTGGGGGTGGATCTGTCCGCCAGTGATGCATACATCTCATCAAGCAGATCCTGGGCATGATAAAACCGGCCTCGATATCCGTCGATGAGCGCCTGGCGCAGCAGACCGATGGCCAGGCCTGTCTTTCCGGTTCCGGGGTTGCCGATCAAGACAATATTCTCGGCACGGTCTATAAACGACAGGTCCGCCAGCCCCATGATATGCGATTTGTCGATGGCGGGTTGTCGGTCAAACGGGAAGGTTTTCAGGGTCCAGTCATAGGGGATTTTTGCCTGATTGAGCCGGTAGATCATGCTGCGCTGCTGCCGCCATGCCTTCTCTTCACACAAGAGCCGCCACAGCACCCGGGTTGTGGCGAACCCCTCTTTATCTGCCTCTTCAAGCTCGCGATCGAGCACGTCGGCCATGCCGGCAAGACGCAGTTCAATGAGCAATTGACGGAGTTTTTCGCGCATCACTCCTCCGGGGCCAGATCAAAAAAATCGCCGGCCACAAATGTGAGGATCAAATTTTCAAGCCGGGCCAGATCATACAATCCATAGTGCAGTGCCTGTTCAACGGCTTTTGTGAACGCGTCGGCCGGATAGGTGCGTTTCAGTTCGAGCAGTGTTTTGAGCTTTCGCCTGCCGATGCCTCGGGTCCGTTTTTTCAAACCGATTACATATTGATCCAGGCTCGGGCAGCACCCCATAAGCGCCTGCTGCTCCTCTGAGCAGAGTTTCTTGCCCTTTAATCGGTGGATCGGCGGATGGTGCCCTTTGGCGGTGATCTTTCCATCCCTTTTGTCGATTAGCCGCGGATGATCGGCGATACGGCGATGATTGCGATAAACTTCGATGCGATCGAAGCTTTTGAGCACCTCGACCTTCTGCCCGCAAAACCTTTCGGGAACGGAGTACCGGTTGGTATCCACCGTCACAAACCCGGACATATCCACAACCCGCACGGCCGCTTTGTAGACCGGCGGGATATGCGGTGGAAGGGCGGTGAGATGAGGCTTTTCCATCACATAGACGGCATCAGGGCTCATGCGGCCCAATGAACGTTTGGGTTTTGGGTTGGCGACGGTGTCGCACCATTTTATCGCACGCCGGTTCAGGTCATTCCAGCCCGTGAAGGTGCGACCGGCCAGGAAATTGTTCTCGATATATCGAAAATTTCTTTCGACTTTGGCCTTTCGGTCGTGGTCCTTGATGCGGTGGGCGATAAATGCGGTGTTGAAAATCCGGCCAAAAGCTTCCATCTCCGGGGCCATTGTCGCGTCGGAACCGCTGCCGTGGGCGATGATGACGCTGGTGTTGTCGATCACGCACCGACGGCAGGCGCCCTCCATGTATTTGAAGGCTTCGGTGAGAAAGACCCTGGCTTCAAACCGCGTGAACCGAGGATAGTACTGAACGAAGATTTTCCGGCAGTATCCCAAGGTCAGGCTTGCGCATTGGGCCGTTATTTTTTTTCCGTCAAGGATCAATGGGTGGGGTGATGTGTCGTGCTGCATCTCCTCACCCGGTGCAAAGGCATAAGTGCCGGCCCGTTTGGTTTTTTTCCGTTCACGCAGTTCAAGCTCTCTCACCAGCCGGGTCAGGCTGCTGTAAGGCACCTGCCGGCCGTATTGCTCATGCAGCACCTGCTGGATGCGCACCACATTTTGTTTGCATGGGCCAAAGAGTTCTTGAACAATCGCTTCGATCGGCTCATGCTTGCCAGCCTTCTCCTTGACCTCTCGGCCGTTGATCACCCGGCGGACCGTGTTGCGGGATACCTTCAACAGGCGGCTGATATGACGGATCGTGCATCCGCTGCGGTGCAACGATACGATGCTCTGGCGCTTTTCAGGGCTGATCATGGGCCGCCTTCTCGATGGATTGCCTCAATTGTCGCCATAAAATGCCCGCATCGTCAATCCCCGCCAACAGAGCTTGCCGATCCTGGCGGCTCTGCCCGGTATAAAGGACTTTTGGCACGGCGTCGGCTAATTCATGCAGGCAGGATTTCAGGGTCTGAACATTTCTGATCCATATGCCCTCAGGCCCTTGTGCAAGCGCTTTTGCATGGGCGTCGGCGGTCCCGGCATCCAGGGCCTTCAGGAACAGATGCGGATCCGAGACCATATTGCATCGCACCTTGCGGTTGGCTTTTTTGTAATGTTCGAAGAAGCGGGTGAGCCGGCGTGTTGAGATATTCTCTTTTTTCAAGGCATCGGCAAGCTGTCTGGCATGGTCACTGTTGGCGCGCGCCAACGGCATCAGAATGCGCTGAGCGCTCCAACTGGAGATCACCCCGCTGCGGACCAGGCCCATCATGTCATCATCGAGGGTTTCGAAAATCAGAAGCCGCCGGGACACCCAGCTGACGTCCTTGCCTAAATGACGGGCAATCCGGCGCCGTGACATTTGGTGATGAAGGTGAAGCTCTCTTAAAATGGAGCCCTGTTCATAGACATCCCACGTTCGCCCCTGCATGCTGCCGATCAAATCAATCAGGGCCTCGGCCTCTGATTTGCCGCACAACAGGGCCCATACCATGTCTTTTTTCATTCGCTTCAAAGCGCTTACTCTCAGGTACCCGTCAATCAGAATGTGACCGAACCTTTTGTCGGCGGCCACCACGATAGGCATCAGTTGGCCAAACTGCTCCAGGGAATCGGCCATACGCAACACCGCCCGGGGATGGCGGATGCGGGTGTGCTCATACCGAAGGTCCACATGGGCAATCTCAATCCTGGATGCCGTCTTCATCATTCGTCCCGAAGCTGTTTTCGATGATGCGGCGCACGGTGGCCGGATCATGTCGCCGCATTTGCCGTGGGGTGGTCAGCGGGCCGACGACATCTTCGCGCTTGGGGTGCGCCGGCAGGGCCAGAACCTGGAACAGCCGCCCGTCAAATGCAATCAGGTCCTTGTCGATGAGCGTGTTCCTTGCCAGGATGTACTCATCCACCGAAAGACGCAGCAGCGTGCAAATCTTGTCATAACTGTAATACGACAGGCCGAATCGATCGGCCACCAGCACTAAAAACAGGTAGAGCAGCAGAGAGTGGTGGTCCAAATCCGCCCAGAAACCATCGTGCAAAAAACGATGTTCCACATAAGCGAAGCTGCCGCTGATTTTACGGACCCGGTCAGGGCGCAGGGGATGAAGCATTGTCGATGTCCTCCTTTGCCGTTCACCTTATTAAAGCCTCCGGCCGATGTCCATCGAGTCCTTTTTTGCAAGATTGTGGTGAATGAGTGCAACTGCTTGGTATTATATATATTTCTTGCATTAACGCGTCCATCTTTGCAAGATCGTCAGAAACAGGTATCAAATAATAACTGCTTGCTTTAATTTCATTTAATGACTTTAACGTGTCCATCTTTGCAAGATGTTTTGCTCGATTTCTTTTATCCCGACCTTTCTGCCTTTGCTGATTGTTCGCACAATATTCGGGATGACTCTTGCGATAGTTCCGCCAGTAATCGGGATTGGTTTGTTGCCATTTCTTCTGGCTTTCCTTCTGGTTCTGACGATAGTCCGGATCTGTCTTCATTTTTTGGCGCTGCCAGTGTCGCTTTCGGGCGCGCTGACAATCCTTTCCAGAGCAATATTGCTGGTCTTTGACCCGGGGGTTGGGGATAAAAAGGCGGTGGCAATGTTTACATCGGTATTTGATTTTCATGCTTTCCCTCCATCAGAGAACATGAAAATCACAAAATCACAAAATTTCAAAAATCTACAGAAAATGGATTAAAGACAAATAAAATTCATTATGAATTTTGTCTTTAATTTGATGTTGATTCGTTTTCTTCCAGGGAAGCGAGAGGGAAATGCGCGAAATGCGCAAATCTTAATGGTTAAAAAATCCAGGTGGGTCAATTTTGATGAGCAAAGATGGGTCCGTTTAAATTAGCGTCAAGGAGAATAGACCATATGCCGGCAGATCGGCAAATGGTCTATATACGGTCGGAGGGG